>NZ_JBEYVC010000057.1:0-57034 GCF_040643855.1 Streptomyces sp. NPDC047072
CTGGAGCAGGTCGCGCCGGGCGGCCCGGGGGAGCAGCGAGCCGCGCGGGGCGACGACCGGCACCGGGCGACGGCCGTACTGGTCAACAACGCCGGGATCGTGGGCGCGCGCAAGCCGGTCGGCGAGGTCACCGGGGCCGACATGGCGACCACGTACGACACGAACGTCTTCGGCGTCGTACGCGTCACGCACGCCTTCCTGTCCCTGCTGGAAGCGGGCGACGGCCCGGTCGTCGTCAACGTCAGCAGCGGTCTGGGCTCGCTGGCGGCGACCGCCGACCCCAGCCGGGTGGAGTCCAAGGTGATGGCGCTGGACTACAACTCCTCCAAGACCGCACTGGTCATGATCACCTCGCAGTACGCCAAGGCCTTCCCCGCCATCCGGTTCAACGCCGTCGACCCCGGCTACACCGCCACCGACCTCAACGGCCACACGGGCACGAGCACCGTCGAGGAGGGCGCGGAGATCATCGTCCGCATGGCCTCGATCGGCGCCGACGGCCCGACCGGCGGCTTCTTCGACAAGGCCGGGCCGGTCGTCTGGTGACGCTCACCGCTCCCGGGGTCGTGGAGTGAGCGGCGGGGTTGACACTTCTCCTATGTGAGTGATTAATTGCATACATGGAAACGAGGATGCGGCAGCGCTCCACTGCCGAGGAGCGCCGGGCCACGGTCATGCGTACGGCGATCAAGACGTTCGCCGAGCGCGGGTACTACGGGACCTCGACGATGGACGTGGCCAAGGCCGCCGGCATCTCGCAGGGCTACCTGTACCGGCTCTTCAAGGACAAGCAGACCCTGTTCGCCACCCTGGTCGAGTACTGCTCGGACCGCCTGCGGGAGGGCGCCGCGGCAGCGGCGGCATCGGTGCAGGGCACCGACCCGGACGCGGTCCTACGAGCCCTGACGGCGTCGTACACCGAGGTCATCGCCGACCGGGACGTACTCATGATCCTCAAGCACGCGGAGTGCAGCGCGAGCGAGCCGGTCATCGGCGAGGCGGTCCGCACCTGCTACGCCAAGCAGGTCGAGTACGTCCGCGCCGTCTCCGGCGCCTCGGACGAGCAGATCCGCCGCTACTTCGCCGACGGTCTGCTCAGCAACGTCATGGTGGCGATCGACGCCACCTCCGTCGACGCCCCCTGGGCGCGCACCCTGCGCGCCTAGCGGACAACACCTTTGGGCCGCTCCCCGGCGGCCCTTTTCTTCGGCCCATCATGTAAGCGGTCAACCGCTTACTGAAGAGAGGTTGTGTCTCGTCATGTCGTCCCCTTCCCTGCGGCGCGGTTCCGGGCTGTTGCTGGCCCTGCTGGCGTTCGCCCAGTTCATCAGCGCCATCGACTACAACATCGTCTACGTCGCCCTTCCGGAGATCGGCCGCGAGGTCGGCTTCGACGCGCAGAACCTCCAGTGGGTCGTCAGCGGGTACGCCGTGGCCTTCGGAGGCTTCCTGCTGCTGGGCGGCCGGGCCGCCGACCTCCTCGGCCACCGCCGTATGTTCACCACCGCGCTCGTGCTGTACGGCGTGGCCTCCCTGGCCGGCGGACTCGCCACCGATCCGGGACTGCTGGTGGCCGCCCGCGCCGTCCAGGGCCTCGGCGGTGCGCTCCTGCTGCCCGCCACGCTCTCCCTGATCGCCACCACCTTCACCGAGGGCGCCCAGCGCAACCGGGCCCTCGCCGTCTGGGGCGGCGCCGGAGCCGTCGGACTCGCCCTCGGCTCCCTGCTGGGCGGCATCCTGACCAACTACCTCGGCTGGGAAGCCGTCTTCTACGTCAACGTCCCCCTCGCCCTGGGCGCCGCCGCGGCCGCCTTCGCCATCATCCCCGCGGACGCTCCGCGCGAGCGCGGCCGCAGCTTCGACCTGACCGGCGCGCTGACCGCCACGATCGGCTTCACCGCCCTCGTCTTCGGCGTCGTCCAGGGCCCCGAAGCAGGCTGGGGCTCGACCGAGACCCTCGTCGCACTGCTCGGCGGCGCACTGTTCATCGGCCTGTTCCTGCTCGTCGAGGCCCGCACCGCCCACCCGCTGATGCCGCTGCGCCTGTTCCACAACCGCAGTCTGGTCGCCGCGATGGGCATCACCTTCGTCTTCATGGGCACCTTCGGCGCCCAGTACTACTTCTTCACCGTCTACCTGCAGAACGTCCGGGGCTACGGCGCCCTCGCCACCGGACTGGCCTTCATCCCCGCCGCACTGGTCGGCATGATCGGCACCAAGCTGAGCGAGAAGCTGCTCGGCAAGGTCGGCCCCCGCACCACGATCATCACCGGCCTGCTCGTCGGCGGCGCCGGCATGGCCGTCCTGGCCGCCGCCATGTCCCCGACGGGCGGCTACCCGATCCTGCTGCCCGGCGTAGTGCTGCTCAGCCTGGGCCAGGGCATCGCCTGGACCGCGATGTTCGTCGCCGCCACCAACGGCATCGACGCCCACCACCAGGGCATCGCCTCCGCCATGGCCTCCACCACCCAACAGATCGGCTCCGCCGTCGGCCTGGCGATCCTGGTCGCCATCGCCAACGCAGGCGTCCACACCACCACGGGCCCGGCCCTCGTCCCCGGACTGCGCACCGCAGGCTTCACCGCCGCAGCCCTCACCCTCCTCGGCGTCGCAATAGCCCTCACCCTGCGCCGCCCGACCCCCACCCGCACACCCACCACGACGACCGCGAAGCAGCACGCGGAATCCACCATCTCCGCCTGAGCCGAAGACATCGCCGACCACCCCGCCCACCGCGAGGATCGGCGACGTCCGGCAACCGGTCGCGGTCAACCCCGGCCTCAGGGCCGGGCAGAGGGCATGGCAGGGCTACGCAAAGCACCTCGTCACGGGGGAAGTGGCGGTCGACTCCACCATCACCCGCGCTCGTCAGCACGCTGCGGGAGCGCGTAAGTGAGGAATCTGCAGAAGGAGCCTGCCGGAGGCGTCGAAACCGCCCTCAGGCCAGCGGCAGGTCGGCGCGTCGGGCCGATGAGTTTTCCGGTTGCCCGAGGTCTTCCGTGTGACATTCCCGCCCGTCGGCGGATCAGGAAACGTCGAATGCCGGTGTCATGGGGAGACTTGGAGGACAGGATGGACAATCCGATTCGGCTGTACATGTCGATGTCGCTCGACGGCTATATCGCCGGCCCGGACGATCGGCCGGGGCAGGAACTCGGACGCGACGGGGGACGGCTCTTCAACTGGCTCGACGACCGGGACTCCGACGGTCCGAGCGGCCAGGTCTACCGCGAAGCTCTTTCGACCGGCGCAGTGATCTCCGGCCGTCGGACCTTCGAACTCGCCGGGCGCTGGCAGGGCGATCACCACGACGGCGTGCCGATCCTCGTCCTCACCCACCGGGTGGACGACGGGGACGTGCCGCCCGGCCACGCGCGTTTCGTCACCGACGTCGAGGACTGCACCCGTCAGGCTCGCTCCGCCGCAGGGGACCGGCCGGTCATGGTCCATGGAGCCGGGGCGGCCCAGGCACTTCTGCGAGCCGGACAGATGGACGAGATGGAGATCCACCTGGTTCCGGTACTCCTCGGGGGCGGTCGGCGGCTGTTCGACGACCTGGGTAGCGATCACATCGAACTCGACCTCGTCCGACGGCTCGAGGACCGAGACGTCACGCATCTCCGCTACCAGGTGCACCGACCCGAGGCGGCCGCGTGAAGACCCTCCATGTCTCCTGCCGCATCACTGACCTGGACCGCTCGCTCGGTTTCTGCACCCCCGTGGGCTACGCCGAACCGACCAGGGGCGAGACCGACAACGGACGCGCCTCGTGATCCTGCCTTCGCGAGTCGGCTGCGGGCAGTGCTGAGACAACGCCCTCGCCAAGTCGCCCTTCGCCACCATGAAACGGCAGGGCTGGTACAATGTGCACCCGCAGCCCGACCCCTCACCGACGGTGTCCGTCGGTGAGGCTGAACAACCATCAGCTGTCGATGGGCCTTCTTGACGGAAGTTCGTCCGGACGCTCGACCGGTACCGGATCGTGGGCTCGATAGAGAAGGTATCTACTCCCTGCTGGACAGCCCGGACTTCTCGGCCATGCACGTGCTCGATTCCGCAGAGGTCTACCACTACTACGCGGGGGCACCGCTCTCGCTCCTCCTGCTCCTGCCGGACGGCTCGATCGAGCAACCCGTGCTGGGACCGGACGTCGTGGCGGGCCAGGTCCCCCCCAGCTCCTGGTGCCCGCCGGAGTGTGGCAGGGCTCGTCGTCGACGGGGGAGCGGACCCTGGTCGGCACGACCATGGCACCCAGCTACCGTGACGAAGGCGTCCGCTTCGCCCACCGAGAGGAACTGGCCGCGCAGTACCCCGAAGCCGCCGCCCGCATCGACGCCCTCACCCGCCAGTGACCGAGCATCACCTCAAGGGGTACCCCGTGTCCGACCTTCCTCAGGCTCCCGCAGTCCGTGACCTCCTCGACCTCCATGGACGCACCGTCCTGGTCACCGGGGCGAGCGGTGGCATCGGCGCCGCCATCGCCGTACGCCTCGCCGAGGCCGGGGCCACCGTCGTCGCTCATGCCCGCCACGACCCGGGCCGTCTCGACAACGTCGTGGCCGGCTGTCGCGGATGGGGCGCCCCGGTCCACACCGTCACCGGCGACCTCGCGACTCCCGAGGGCGTGCGGCACGTCGTCGAGGAGACCGTCCGTCTCGCGGGCGACGTCCACGGCCTGGTCAACAACGCCGCCCTGCAGCCGCTGTCGCCTCTGACGGACATGAGCGTCGCGGAGTTCGACGACGTCTTCGACGTCAACGTCCGAGCCGTCTTCGTGCTCACCCAGAGCTTCGGCAACCGCGCGGCCGCACAGGGCCATCCCCTGAGCGTCGTCACCATCTCTTCCATCGAGGGCGAGGTCCCCGCGCCGCTGCACAGCCACTACGCGGCCTCCAAGGCCGCCGTCATCATGCACACCCGCGCCGCCGCCCTGGAACTGGGCCCCCTCGGTGTCCGCGTCAACGCGGTGCTCCCCGGAGTGATCCACCGCCCCGGCATCGAAGAGGCCTGGCCCGACGGCGTCCGGCGCTGGCACGACGCCGCCCCCCTTGGCCGCCTGGGAACGGGCGAGGACGTCGCCGACGCATGCCTCTACCTGCTCTCCGACGCCGCCCGCTGGGTGACCGCGGCCACCCTCCGTGTCGACGGCGGTGTCACCGCCAACCAGCCCTTCTGACCGCCCCCTCCGCCGCCGCGTCACTGGACAGGCCACCATGACATACGACCCCCATCCGCCCCCTGCCGCGTCTCCTCGCCCGAGGAGGAGCTGATGGGCACGACGATCCGCAGGGCCGTCATCCCCGCCGCCGGCCTGGGACCGCGGCTGCTGCCGCTGACCAAGGCGACCCCGAAGGAGACGCTGCCGGTCGGCGACAAGCCCGTCATCGAACACACCGTGCGCGAGCTGGTGGACTCAGGGATCACCGACATCACGATCGTCGTCAGCGGCGACAAGAGCCTGATCCAGGAGCACTTCCGGCCCAACCCCGCCCTGGTCGAGCAACTGCGCGCCGACGGCAAGAGCGCCTTCGCCGACGCGGTTGAGGTGGCCGACCTGGCCCGCGAGGCCACATCACCTACCTGTCCTGGTGCTCTGGCCGGACGAAGTGTTCGTCGCCGAGGTGCCCCGCGCGCAGCAGCTGATCCGCGCCTACGAGCGGACCGAATGCCCGGTGCTGGCACTGCTGCCAATCGACCCGTCCGAGGCCGGCCGCTACGGCGTGCCCCAGGTGAAGGAGGAGCTGGGCGACGGCCTCCTGCGGATCACCGGCCTGGTGGAGAAACCCGAGCCCGAGGAGGCCCCGTCCGCCTTCCGCGCCTTCGACGGCTACGTGATCACCGCCGGTGTCGTCGAGGAACTCCGCGAGCAGACCAGGCGCTGGTACGAGCACCGCACCGGCGAGGTCTACCTCACCGACGCCATCAACGCCTATGCCGCCAGGCGGCCCGTGTTCGGCCAGGTGATCCAAGGCCGTTGGTACGACACCGGCAACCCGGGCGACTACCTGGTCGCGCAGTTCGCCCACGCGCTGGCCCACCCTGAGTACGGGCCGTAATTTCCGCGATCGCGCGCTCGGGGATGATGTCGAGATGCTCACGAAGGAACGTGAAGTTCGATCCGTCCAGTTCCTCGGGGGAGAAGTCCTCCGGGAGCAGCGACATCGGCACCAGGTCGTACGAGTACGCCACGACCTCGCCGTCGGCCAGGATCGATCGCCGCAGCTCCAGAGCGCTGCTCTCGGCCGACAGCCCCATCTTGGCGGCCTCGTCCGGCGGCAGCGGACGCACCGTGCGGCTGCGGTAGGCCATGCCGGCCTCCCGTCCGCCGGCGCGGATCGAGTCGGTGATCGAGTCCAGGCGTTCCAGCCCGGCTCGCACCGCGGGGGTGTCCGCGACGAACGTCCCCACACCGGCCTCGAGCTGGCGCAGTGCCGCACGTACCGTGGCCCTGGAGACCCCGTAGGCGCTCGCCGGGTCCGCCTCGATGGGGAAGCGGTCTCCGGGGGCGTACTCGCCGAGCGATATGGCGGGGCGAAGGTCAGTCGAGACCTTCGACACAAGGGTGGCACCGCGAGCCATATCAGGGTTCCTCTCAAGGCAGCGGCCATGCCGGACTCGGCTGGCTCCAGAGCATGCGTAGTCGTGCACCCATGATGTTTTCGTCACGGTCCGACTGCAGGGACGGCGCTCAGTGACGGTGGTTATGGCGAAATTTCCCCGTTGATGAGAATGTCGTCCGGCCTATCGAATCAATTCGCTCTCAGACGCTGTCCATGATTTCCTGGCCAACCCTCTATGAGGGCCGTCAGCTGTCGTTCCGGGGCTGAGCGGCGCGGTCATGGGAGGCTCGGGCGGGCGGTGCGCTCCGTGCTAGCGTGGAGCGTTTGCAGCGTCGCTGTGTCGGATCCCGCGCGGGATCCCTGGCCGGTGGTCGCGTCCCCGCCGCGCCTTCCTCGGTACGGTCCCTTTGCAGGAAGGCCTTCTGTGAGCGAATCAGCACGTGTCGATGCCCAGCAGCAGGACGAGGTGTCGGGCGCCGGCGCGGTTCTGCCCCCGGCGGCGTCCTTTGCGGAGCTGGGGCTGCCGGCCGAACTGTTGCGGGTGCTCGACGAGCACGGTGTGACGGTGCCCTTCCCCATCCAGGCGGCGGCACTGCCGGCCGCGCTCGCGGGACGGGACGTCCTGGGCCGGGGCCGCACCGGATCCGGCAAGACGCTCGCCTTCGGCCTGGGGATGCTCGCCCGGACGGCCGGTCGGCGCGCCCGGCCCAAGGAGCCGCTGGCGCTCGTTCTCGTGCCCACCAGGGAACTGGCGCAGCAGGTCGGCGAGGTGCTCACCCCCTACGCCGCGGCGCTGCGACTGCGGCTCGCCACCGTGGTCGGCGGGGTGTCCGTCGGACGCCAGGCCACCGCGCTGCGGGACGGCGCCGAGATCGTCGTCGCCACGCCGGGGCGGCTGCACGACCTCATCGAGCGCAAGGGGTGCCGACTGGGGCAGGTGCGCATCACGGTCCTGGACGAGGCCGACCAGATGTGCGACATGGGGTTCCTGCCGCAGGTCACCCAAGCCCTGGACCAGGTGCGTCCCGACGGGCAGCGCATGCTGTTCTCCGCCACCCTCGACCGCGACGTCGACCAGCTGGTGCGGCGCTACCTGCGCGACCCGGCCGTGCACTCCGTGGACCCCTCGTCCGGCGCGGCCTCCGCGATCGAGCACCACGTCTTCGTCGTGCACGGCCCGGACCGGTACGCCGTGACCACGGAGATCGCCGCCCGGGACGGCCGTGTCCTGCTGTTCCTGGACACCAAGCACGGCGTCGACCAGCTCACCCGGCATCTGAGGGCCAACGGCGTGGCCGCAGCCGCCCTGCACAGCGGGAAGTCCCAGCCGCAGCGCACCCGGACCCTGGCCCAGTTCAAGAACGGGCAGGTCAGTGCCCTGGTGGCGACGAACGTAGCTGCGCGTGGCCTGCACGTCGACGACCTCGACCTCGTGGTCAATGTGGACCCGGCCACCGACCCGAAGGACTATCTGCACCGCGCCGGCCGCACGGCCCGGGCCGGCCGCTCCGGCACCGTGGTGACACTCGTTCTGTCGGGACAGCGCCGCGAGACGAGCCAGGTCATGGCGGACGCCGACGTCGCCGCCAAGGTGACCAAGGTGCGGTCCGGGGAGGCGGAACTGAGCCGGATCACCGGCGCCAAGGCCCCTTCCGGCAAGCCCCTCGACAGAGGGTCGGCCGAACCGCGCCCCAAGAACCACAACGCCCCGTTCCGCGGCCTGGGCAGCACCAAGGACGCGAGGGGCGGTTCCGGCGGCAGGCCGTCCCGCAAGAGCAGCGAGGCCCGCAAGCTCGCGGAGGCTCGCGAGGCGGCCCGGGTACGGCGCGGCGGCTGAGCCGACGTTCGGCAGACCGAGGGCGGCCGTCACCGACGGCCACTCGGCGTCAAGCCGTCCATTGACGCCAACTAGATACTGAGTGTAGATACTCAGGTATGACTGTTCCTCTGGCGCTCCTCGGACTCCTGGAACGGGAGTCGAGCCACGGCTACGACCTCAAACGCGACTACGACACCTACTTCGGCCGGGGCAAACCGCTGCCCGCCGGGCAGGTCTACTCGACCCTGGGGCGCCTCACCCGTGACGGGAAGGTCGAGGTCGGCGAGACCGGGCCCGGTGCGGGGCCGGACCGCAAGCGTTACGTGATCACCGAGCTGGGGGTCACGCAGGTCGAGAACTGGCTGACCGAACCCGTCGCGGGTGAACTGCACCTGCAGACAGTGCTGTTCACCAAGGTCGTCCTGGCGGTGCTGCTGGAACGCGACCCCCGCGTATACCTCGACATCCAGCGCGCCGCCCATATGGAGCGGATGCGGGAGCTGACAGAACTGCGCCGGACCGGCAGCACGATCGACTCGCTGCTGGCCGATCACGGCGTGTTCCACCTGGAGGCCGATCTGCGGTGGATGGACCAGACCGTGGCACGGCTCGCCGCTCTGACAGCGGAGGTGCGCTCATGAGTTCGGAGGACGGCTTCCTCGTGGAAGCGCGGGACGCCGTCCTGTCGTTCGGACAGACACCCGCGCTGCAGGGCGCGAACCTCGCCGCCCGCGCCGGCGAGATCCTCGCCGTCACCGGCCCGAGCGGCTCCGGCAAATCCACGCTGCTGCACTGCCTGGCCGGCATCCTCGTCCCCGACTCCGGCGAGATCTGGTTCGACGGCCGCCGCATCGACACCCAGGGCGAGCCCGAGCGCAGCACGCTGCGCCGGGACCGTTTCGGCTTCGTCTTCCAGTTCGGTCAGCTCGTCCCCGAACTCACCGCCGAGGAAAACGTCGCCCTGCCGCTGCTGCTCGCCAAGTCCCGCAGGGCCAGCGCGCTGGCCGAGGCGCGAGCGTGGTTCGGGCGGCTCGGCCTGGACGGCCTGGAGGGACGCAGGTCCGGCGAACTCTCCGGCGGACAGGCCCAGCGTGTCGCCCTGGCCCGCGCTCTGGTCTGCCGGCCCAAGGTGCTCTTCGCCGACGAGCCGACCGGGTCGCTCGACTCGCTCACCGGCGAGCACGTGATGGATCTGCTGGTTGCCTCCGCGCGGGAGGAGGGCACCACCGTCGTGCTCGTCACCCACGAGCCGCGGGTGGCCGCCTACGCCAACCGCGAAGTCATCGTCCGCGACGGCAAGGTCACGCCGCTCTATGTCGAACGGCTCACCCCGTGATCCGCCTCGGCCTGCGCCTCACCCTGAGCGGCGGCAGGGAGGCCGCCGCCCGCCTCGCCGTCATCGTGGCCGCCGTCGCCCTCGGCGTCGGCCTGCTGCTGAGCATCCTGGCCGCCCTCAACGTCACCGCCACCCAGAACAGCCGGAACGCCTGGCTCAACACCGGCTCCGGCAACAGCGCGACGAGCCGGTCCGCGGCGAAGGCCGGCACCGACCCGCTGTGGTGGCTGCTCAGGGCGGACCACTTCGACGGCAAGACCATCGGCCGCGTCGACGTCGCCGCCACGGGCCCTAACTCTCCGGTCCCACCAGGACTCTCACGCCTCCCCGGACCTGGCGAGTTCTACGCCTCACCGGCCCTCAGCAAGCTCCTGCACTCCACCCCGGCCGCCGAACTCGCCGACCGCTACCCCGGCCACCAGGTCGGCACGGTCGGCAAGGCGGCGCTCCCGGGCCCCGGCTCCCTGATCGTCGTCATCGGCCACCGCCCCGACCAGCTCGCCAAACAGCACGACGCCACCCAGGTCACCGCGATCACCACCGCGCCCCCCAGCAGCTGCAACGGCACGAACTGCACGGTCAGGGCGGGCATCGACAGCGGGGGCATCAAGCTCATCCTCTCCGTCGCGGGCACCGCCCTGATCTTCCCCGTCCTCATCCTCATCGGCACGGCCACCCGGCTGGCGGCCGCCCGCCGCGAGCAGCGCTTCGCCGCGATGCGCCTGGTGGGCGCCACACCGCGGCAGATCTCGATGCTCTCCGCCGTCGAATCGACGGTCGCCGCGATCGTCGGTACGGCCGTCGGCTTCGGCCTCTTCTCCCTGTTCCGTACGCGGCTGGCCGCGGTCAACCTCACGCGGACGCCGTACTTCCCCGACGACCTCACGCTCCGGACCGGCGACATCCTGCTCGTCTCCATCGCCGTCCCGGTGGGGGCCGCCATCGCGGCCCGGATCGCCCTGCGCCGCGTGCAGGTCTCCCCGCTCGGGGTCACCCGGCGCGTCACACCACGCCCGCCGCGGGTCTACCGGGTGATCCCCCTGGCCGCCGGTATCGCCGAACTCTCGTACACCATCGGCCGGGTGCCCAGGAGCACCGACGGCCAGATCTGGGTCTTCGTCCCGGGAATCCTGCTGGTCCTGACCGGACTCGTCATCGCCGGCCCCTGGCTGACCATGGCCGGCGCCCGCGTCCTGGCCCGGCACACCGGACGCCCCGCACTGCTCATAGCGGGCCGACGGCTCGCCGACGACCCGAAGGCCGGCTTCCGCGCGGTCAGCGGGCTGGTCCTCGCCCTGTGCGTCACCAGCGCGGCCGTCGGGATCATCGGCTCGCTGAACGCCGAGCGCAGCATCCCGCAGGCGAGCGGGACGGTCGCCGGTGCCTTGGACGCCGACTACGGCCAAGGCTTCGACCCCACTACCGGGCGTCAGAAGGGTGGCGTGCCCCCGCTCTCGGAGGTCGCGCTCCGGGACCTGAACTCCGTGCCGGGCGTCAAGGGCGTACTGATGATCCACACGAACCCGCTCGGCACCACGGATCCGGCCTATCGCGGCCCTCAAGGGTCCGGGACACCGCCGGTGGCCGGCCTGGCCTCGTGCACGGAACTCGCGAAGATGCCGGCCCACAGCGCGTGCGCCGCCGGAGCCCGAGCGGCGTCGGTCACCCAGAACTACGGCAGCTTCGGCACGTACTACTGGCAGCACTGGCCCACGACGTGGCCCGCCGCCGACATCTCCCTCCAGCGCCTCGCACGGCTTCCCGTCCAGGAGATCGTCGTGGCCACCGACGGCTCGACGGCGGCGATCGAACGCGCGCGCACCCTCCTCGCGACCACGTATCCCGACCAGGACGTCCCCTGGACCGTCCGCGAGGACCATGCCCAAAGCGGTGCACAACTCGCCGGATACCAGCAACTGGCCAACGTGGTGATCCTGGTCAGCTTCCCCATCGCCGGCTGCAGCCTGGCGGTGAGCGTGGCCGGGGGACTCCGCGACCGCAAGCGCCCCTTCAGCCTGCTGCGACTGACCGGCACACAGCTCGGAGTGCTGCGGCGAGTGGTGCTTCTGGAGAGCGCGGTCCCGCTCCTGGTGGTCGCCGTGGTGGCGATCGGGATGGGCTTCCTGGCCGCCCAGCTGTTCGTACAGGCACAGTTCAGGTACGCGATCCAGGCACCGGGGATCCAGTACTACACGATCGTGCTCGCCGGTCTCGTCGCCTCACTGGGGGTCATCGCATCCACGATGCCGCTGCTCAGACGGATCACGGGCCCCGAAACGGCACGCAACGAGTAGCAGGAACGGTTCCCTCAGGCTCATTGGGCCGCGTCTGAGGCGGCAGTGTCCTGACCGGGGCCGAGGTGCTTCACGTACACCCCGCTGCCCGGCCGGCTGCACGGGGCTTGCCGTCGACCGACAGGTTTCCTTAGCGTTCCAGGGTGAGCAGCTCGACAGCGCGAGGGGGAAACCTCCCGGCGTCCTTCACGACGTTCGTGGGCAGGCGGCGGGAGTTGGCGGAGATCCGCCGCCGCCTCGGCACCGCGCGGCTGCTGACGCTCACCGGCGTGGGCGGCGTGGGCAAGACCCGGCTCGCGCTGGAAGCGGCGGCGGCCTCCCGCAAGGGCTTCGCCGACGGCGTCTGGCTGGTGGACCTGGCCGCCGTACAGGACCCGGCGGCCGTCGCCGCCGTCACCGCCACCGCCCTCGGCATCCCCGACCTGTCCGCCAGACCCCTGAGGGAACAGCTCGCCGACCATCTGGCCGAGCGGCAGTGCCTGATCGTGCTCGACAACTGCGAACACCTCGTCGACGCCTGCGCCGAACTGGCGGACACCCTTCTGTCGGCCGCTCCCGGACTGCGTATCCTCGCGACCAGCCGGCACACGCTCGACATGTCCGGCGAGCACGTCTTCACCGTCGCTCCGCTGTCCGTTCCGGACGAGGCCGTGGAGCTGCTGCGGCACCGGGCGGCGGCGAACCGGCCGGAGTTCGAGGTCACCGACGCCAACCGGGAAGCCGTCGTCCGGCTGTGTGCCCGCCTGGACGGGTTGCCCCTGGCGATCGAACTGGCCGCCTCCCGGCTGCGGACCCTGACCGTGGAGCAGGTGACCGAACGGCTGGAGGACCGCTTCGCCCTGCTCACGGGCGGCAGCCGGACGGCCCTGCCCCGCCAGCGGACCCTGCGGGCCCTCATCGACTGGAGTTACGAACTGTGCACCCCGGCCGAGCGGCTGCTGTGGAACCGGCTGTCGGTGTTCGTCGGCGGATTCGGCCTGGACGCCGCCGAGGCGGTCGGCGCCGGGGCGGGCACCGAACCTGGGGACGTGCTGGATCTCCTCGACCGTCTGGTCGCCCAGTCGGTGGTCCTCATCGACGAACGCGAGGGGCAACCGCGCTACCGGATGCTGGAGACCATCCGCCAGTACGGCCGACAGCGGCTCGCGGACTCCGGCGAGGAACACCGGGTCGAGCTGGACCACCTCGACTTCTACCGCCGCCTCGCCGAACGGATCGCCGACGACTGGTACGGCCCCGGCCAGGAGGAGGGGCTCGCCCGGCTGCGTGCCGAGCACGGCAATCTCCGTACGGCGCTGGAGCACAGCGATCCGCGGACGGCGCTGGCGCTGGTCGCGGCCCTGCGCTTCCACTGGTGCGCCGACGGATTCCTCGGCGAGGGCCGCCGGTGGCTCGACCGGGCCCTGGCGGCGGCACCCGAGCCCACACTCGCGCGGGCCAGGGCCCTGTGGGTGGCCGCCTGGGCCGCGCTGCTCCAGGGCGATCACGCGGCGGCGGACCGGTCCCTGGCGGAGGCCGGGCAGCTGGGCGAGCGGCTGGGCGACCCGGTGGTGGGCGCGTACGTCGAGGGCTTTCGCGGTACGTCGGCGCTGTTCCGGGGGCAGCTGGCGCAGGCCGTCTCCCGGTACGGGCGGGCGGTGGCCGCGCACGAGGCCGTCGGCGACGGCCCCGGCGCCCTGATCTCCCTCTTCCAGCTGGCGATCGCCCAGGCGCACACCGCCGACCGGCGGGCGTACGGCACGGGCAGGCGCGCCGTGGCCACCGCCGAGGCCCACGGGGAGCGCTGGAGCCGCTCGTACGCGCTGTGGGCTCTCGGACACGACGCGTGGGTGCGCGGCGACGCTGAGGCCGGCACCGAGCTGACGCGGGCCGGCCTGGACATCCAGCGCGGGTTCAACGACTACGTCGGCACCGCCCTGATGATGGAGCTGCTGGCCTGGATCACCGCGTCCCGGGGCGAGCACGGACGGGCGGCACGGCTGCTCGGGTCGGTCCGTTCGCTGTGGCGGCACATCGGGACCACCGTCGCGGCGTTCGGCCCGCACCTGGCCGAGCGGCACGAGCAGTGCACACGGTCGGTGGCCCGCGCTCTGGGCGAAGAGGCGTACGAGGCGGCCCTCACCGAGGGCGGCGCGTACGACCGGCCGGCCCCGGCCATCACCTACGCGCTGAACACCGGGCCCACGGCACCTCCCGCCGCCGAGCCCCCGCCCGGGGCCGGTCCGCTGACCCGCCGGGAGCGCGAGGTGGCCGCTCTGGTGGCCCAGGGGATGAGCAACCGGCGGATCGCCGCCGCGCTCGTCCTGTCGCCGCGCACCGTGGACGGCCACGTGGAGCACATCCTGGCCAAGCTGGGCTTCAGCTCCCGTACACAGGTCGCGGCCTGGGTGGCGGAGAACCAGGTACCCACCCGGCGAGGACCCGGAAATCAGGTACCCACCCCGTAGCTTCACCCATATCTCCCCGCGGGCCCGCTCCCCGAGGGTGGGCCCATGGTGCACATCGACGTGGACGAAGGCCGCTGCGACGGCTTCGGATTCTGTGAACAGGCCGCCCCCGAGGTCTTCGGGCTCGACGACGACGGCGTCGTCACCGTCCTGCTGGACGACATCCCGGACGCCCTCGCCGAGAAGGCCGAGGCGGCCACCCGGGCCTGCCCGGTGGCGGCGCTCAGGATCGGCCGATGAGGGCGGTCGTGGTCGGCGGCTCCCTCGCCGGGGTGACCGCCGTGGACGAACTGCGGCGCCAGGGCTGGGACGGCGCGATCACCCTCGTCGGGGACGAGGGGCAGGCCGCCTACGCCCGACCGCCGCTGTCCAAGGGAGTACTGAAGGGCACCGATGACGCCGAGTCGGTGGCGCTCCCGCGGCTCGGTGCCGACATCGAGGTCCTCACCGGCGCCCGGGCCACCCGCCTGGATCCGGACGCCCGGCTGGTGCATGTCGAGGGCGGTACGGAACTCCCGTACGACAAGCTCGTGATCGCCACCGGGGCGCGGGCCCGCACGCTGGGAGAGCACGGGCTGGTCCTGCGCACCCTGGACGACGCGCTGCGTCTACGGGCCCAACTGGCCGTCTCCCGCAGCGTGTTGGTGATCGGCGGCGGCTTCCTGGGCATGGAGATCGCCTCCGTCGCCGCCGGACTCGGCCTCGACGTCACGGTCGTCGACGTACGAGCCCCGTTCGTGACGACGCTGGGCCCGTTCCTCGCCGGACTGTTCGAGCGGGCGACGCGGGAACACGGCGTACGGACCGTGGTGTGCCCGGACGGCGTGACCCCGACGGCGTACGGCGCCCGGCTCGCCGACGGCAGCCGACTGGAGGCCGACCTCGTCGTCACCGCCGTCGGCTGCCGGCCCAACTCCGAGTGGCTGCACGGCTCGGGACTCACCCTGCTGGGCGGGGTCGTCGTCGACGAACGCTGCCGGGCCGGGTCACCGGACATCGTCGCCGTCGGGGACGTCGCCGCCCTGCCCACCGGTGACGGCCGCTTCCGCCGCACCCCGCACTGGGACGCCGCGATCGGTCAGGCCCGGGCCGGGGTCGCCGCGCTGCTGCACGGCGACGCGGCGCCGCAGTACACCCCACGGCCGTACTTCTGGACCGAGGCGTTCGGGCTGGCCGTCAAGCTCGCCGGAACCCTGCCCGCCACCGGTGAGCCGACCGTGCTCAAGGGCTCCCTCGCCGACCGCTCCGCCCTGCTGCGCTGGGACCACCCCGACCGTCCCGTGGCCGCTGCCCTCAACCACCGCATCCCCGTGGGCCGTTTGCGCGCGCTCGCCGCCTGACACCCGCCCGCTCCGGACGACCGGCATCGAAGGAGATCGCCATGACCACCACGACCCCCCTCACCTCCGACCTCGACCTCTTCAGCGACGAAGCGCTCGCCGACCCCTACCCGCAGTACAGGCAACTGCGCGACCTGGGACCGGCGGTGTACCTGACCCGGCACGACCTGTGGTTCATCTCCCGCTACCAGCAGGTGCGTTCGGCCCTCGGCGACTGGGACACCTTCTCCTCCGCACGGGGCATCGGCCTCAACGACGGCTTCAACGACGCCTGGGCCAGCGCCCTGATCAACCTGGACCCGCCCGCGCAGACCGAGCAGCGCAGACTGTTCACCGACCGCCTGTCGCCCCGCGCGCTGCGTCCGCTCGCCGAGAACATCGACCAGCGGGCCGAGCGACTGGCGGACGACCTGGTGGCCCGGGGTTCCTTCGACGCCGTGTCCGATCTCGCCCAGGACCTCCCCGTCCACGTGATCATGGATCTGATCGGCTGGCCGGAGCAGGGCCGCGACCAGCTCCTCGACATGGCCGCGGGCTGGTTCGACTCCGCCGGACCGGTCTGCCCGCGCACGGCCGCCTCGGTCCCCAAGGTCGAAGCCCTCATGGGCTACCTCGCCGACGTCGTCGCCGAGGAGAACCTCGTGCCCGGCGGGTTCGGCTGGACCATGCTGGAGGCCCACAAGGCGGGACAGATCCCCGTCGAAGGCGCGATCGGCCTGCTCGCGGGCTATGTCGTGGCCGCCTTCGACACCACCATCAGCGTGCTCTCCAGCGGCATGTGGCTCTTCGCCCGCCACCCCGGGCAGTGGGACCTGCTGCGCTCCGACCCTGCCCTGATCCACGCCGCCTTCAACGAGATCGTCCGCATCGAGAGCCCCATCCAGGTCTTCTCCCGCGTCACCACCCGCGAGGCCGACCTCGGCGAAGACGTCGTGATCCCGTCCGGTGCCCGCGTCCTGCACAGCTACGGTGCCGCCAACCGCGACGAGCGCCACTTCCTCGACCCCGACCGGTTCGACGTCCGCCGCAACCCCGTCGACCACCTCGGCTTCGGCTACGGCAACCACGCCTGCGCCGGCCAGGGACTCGCCCGCCTCGAAGTCCACGCCGTCCTCAAGGCCCTGGCCGCACGGGTGGAACGCGTCGAACTGGCCGGCGAACCCGTCCGCGCCCTCAACAACATCACCCGCGGCTTCCGCAGCCTGCCCGTACGCGTCAGCTGACGGGCGCGGCCGCGCGGACTGTCACCGCGCGGCCGCCGAAGTGCTCCGCCTACAGCGCGGTGAACGTCCACAGCAGGTTGGTGCTGGAGCCGTACGTCCACTGCTTGGTGACCGAGCCGGAGGAGACGTTGCCGCCGCCATCGAGGACGAGTCCGGTGGTGCGGTTGGCGATCGAGTAGCGGCCGTCGCCGCGGTGGGTGATCAGCCACTGCTGGTTGCTGCCGCCGTTCCAGGCGGCCTGGCGGGCGGGGGAGCCGTCCGAGGTGGCGCCCCAGCCGTCGGCGACCATGCCGTTGGTGCGGTTGACCAGCTTGTAGTAGCCGTCGCCGACCGCGACCGCCTGCCACTGGAGATTGGGGCTGCCGTCCCAGCTCCACTGCTTGAGGTTGGAGCCGGAGGCCACGTCGCCGCCGCTGTCCAGGGCCAGCCCGTCGGTGACGTTGAGGAGCTTGAAGTACGTGGACGGAACGAACTGCACCTTGAGCGAGGTGACCTTGTCGTTGTTGCCGGTGGTCCTGAGGTCGGTGGCGTCGGCGGTGAAGGTCCAGGCGGTGCCGGTGAAGGTGTCGCCGGAGTAGCCGATGACCTGGTAGCCGGGGGCGAGGCGCAGGGAGGAGAGGGTACGGGGGCCAAGACCGGCCAGGGTCAGGTCGTCCGCGGTGTACTCGCCGACCTCGAGGACCGTACCGGTGCCGGAGTAGCCGACGTCCTTGAAGGCCACGGCCCCGGCGAGGGGCCGCAGGCTGGGGATCTCCCCGCTGAAGGAGAGCTTGAGGACATAGGCGTTCGCGCTGAAGGGCGCCGACGAGGGCAGGGTGATGGTCAGTCCGGTCGCGTCCTGGGTGGGAGTGGCCAGCGTGATGGAGGTGCCGGCGGTCGAGTCGAGCAGCTTCACCGACTGGAGGGTGGAGAGGCTGATCCGGTCGGAGGTGAGGGTCTTGATCGTCAGTGAGCTGCCGGGCCAGCCGAGGACGGTGGCGTAGAGGACCTTGTTCGCCTTGTTGCGGGTGAAGCGGATGTCCTGCGCGGTACCGGCCGTGGGGGTGGTGAAGGAGCCGCCGCCCATCTTGGTAGGGCCCTCGCCGTACGCCGTCCAGGCCCGGGTGTCGTAGACCGACTCGCCGAAGCGCCCCAGGTAGTCGCCGATGGCGAGCAGGACGTCCTTCTGGCCCTGGGGGATGGTGCCGTCGGCCATGGGCGCGATGTTGAGGAGCATGTTGCCGTTCTTGCTGACCCGGTCGATCAGCGCGTGCAGCATCTGCTTCGTCGAGTAGTAGCCGATGCCCTGCGTGTAGCACCAGCTGGAGCTGGAGATGCTGTCGTCGGTGAGCCAGTAGGGGTTGGTGAGGTCGGCGGGGCCGCCGCGCTCGTAGTCGAAGACCTCGCCGTGGCCGTCGAGGCCGTCCTTGTAGGTGGCGACGACCTCCTTGCCCCACGCGTTGGCCTGGTTGTAGTAGTACGACAGGAAGTTGAGGCGCTGCGTCTCGTCGACGTGGTCGAGCCGCCAGTCCTGCCACAGGATGTCCGGCTTCGCGAGGTCGATGACCTCCTTGAGCTTGTCGTACCAGAGCTGGTTCTCCTCGGTCGAACTCAGTTGCCCGTACAGCTTCTTGAGGCTGGTGTCGCTCTGCGCGGGTGCGAACTCGTAGTAGCCGGTGAAGTTGTAGGCGTGGTGCATCGCCACCAGCAGCTTCAGGTTCTTGGCGCGGATGGCGTCGGTGAACAGCCGCAGCAGGTTGAGGCCGGGGCCCTTGTCCACCGAGTTCCACTCGCTGACCTGGCTGTCCCACATCGAGAAGCCGTCGTGGTGCTCGGAGACCGGGCCGGCGAACCTCGCGCCCGCGTCGACGAACAGCTGCGCCCACTCGGCGGGGTCGAAGTTGCCGCCCGCCGACTTGAGCTTCGGCGCGAACTCCACATGGTTGCCGGCCAGGTCGTCCGCGCCGTTGATGAAGTTGTGGAACGGCCAGACGGAAGGGTCGCCGTAGGTGGCGATGTGGTGGGTGTTGGCCTTGCTCCCGCTGTTGTACATGTTGCGCGGGTACCACTCGCTGTCGTACGCGGGGACGCTGAAGACACCCCAGTGGAAGTAGATGCCGAACTTGGCGTCACGGAACCACTCGGGCGCCGCCGGGTGCTGGTTCACGGAGTCCCAGGTGGGGGTGTAGGTGGCGGGTGCCGCCAGGGCACGGCCGGCTGCGAACACGTCGGCGGTGACCGCGGCCGCCGCGACGGCCGTGGCACCGGCGACGAACTGACGTCTGCTGAGCGAACTCGACATGAGGAAATCCCTGGTACGGAGGGGGGACAGGGGAACCCGGGCGCCGGATGTTACGGACGAAGGTCGGCCCTGTGTCCCATCCGTGTCAACAGCCGTGCAGGGATGAATACTTGAGTTTGACCCCTGAATCAGGTCGTTTGTGTCTGGTTGATCCCTGTTCATCCAGACAGACATCACATGTATTTCTCCATCCCGTCGCAGGTCAGAACCGCTGACCGCACTTATTGATGGGATGGATCAGACCTCTCGCGATCCCGATCAGGGGAAATTTCCGGGGTCTAGACGTGGGATCAGGAGCGGAGCTATACATACATCCCATCAATCCAGCGGGACATGCAGCCGTCACCCGCAGGACACAACCCCCGCTCCGGGACAAGCGCGAGGACGTACCGATGAGAGCCAGAACCCTCCTCAGTTCCACCGCCTCCGCCGTCTGTGCGACGGTGCTGCTCAGCGCCTGCGGCGGCGCCGCCACCTCCGCCTCCTCCGACGGGAAGCCGCTGGTCGGCGTGGACTACCCGCGCTCCGACACCGACTTCTGGAACTCGTACATCAAGTACACGCCGGAGTACGCCAAGGAACTCGGCCTCTCCCTGAAGACCACTAACTCGCAGAACGACGTCGCCAAACTGACCGCCAACGCGCAGACGTTCATCAGCCAGGGCGTGAAGGGGCTCGCGATGGCCCCACAGGACACCGCCGCCATCGCGCCGACCCTGGCGCAGCTGGAGGCGAAGAAGATCCCGGTCGTCACCGTCGACACCCGGCCGGACACCGGCAAGGTCTACATGGTGGTGCGCGCCGACAACCGCGCCTACGGGGAGAAGGCCTGCCAGTACCTCGGCACCAAGCTCGGCGGCAAGGGCAAGGTCGTCATGCTCCAGGGCGACCTGTCGTCCATCAACGGCCGTGACCGCACCGAGGCGTTCAACGACTGCATGAAGAAGAACTTCCCGGACATCAAGGTGTTCGGCGAGGCCACCAACTGGGACGGCGCGGTAGCCGCGCAGAAGCTCCAGACCGACCTGACCGCCCACACGGACATCAAGGGCATCTACATGCAGTCCAGCTTCGCGCTCTCCGGGACGCTCCAAGTCCTCAAGCAGAAGGGCCTGTTGGTCGGCCCCGAGGACAAGAAGCACGTGTTCGTGGTGTCCAACGACGGCATCCCCGAGGAGCTGAAGGACATCGCCGCCGGGCAGATCGACGCCACGGTCTCCCAGCCGGCCGACCTCTATGCCAAGTACGCCCTGTACTACCTCAAAGCGGCGATCGACGGGAAGACGTTCAAGCCCGGCAAGACCGACCACGACAGCACCATCGTCCAGGTCCGCGAGGGGCTGCTGGAGGACCAGCTCTCCGCCCCGCTCGTCACCGCCGACGGCGGTACGTACGGCGGAGTCACCAGCGTCAAGAGCGACGACAAGTCGCTGTGGGGCAACAACCTCGGCTGATGGCGGATGTCGACTCATGCTCAGAACAAGGCGGTTGAGATGACCCAGGCGGCGCCCGTCGTCGAGGCGACGGGCATTGTCAAACGATTCGGTCCGACGGTGGCCCTCGACGGCGCCGGGATCACCATCAGGTCCGGTGAGACCCACGCACTCGTCGGACGCAACGGCGCCGGCAAGTCCACCCTGGTGTCGGTCCTCACCGGCCTCCAGCCCGCGGACGAGGGGTCGGTCACCTTCGGCGGCCGGCCCGCACCACGCACCACCGACCGGGACGGCTGGCGGCGCAACGTGGCCTGCGTCTACCAGAAGTCCACGATCATCCCCACCCTCACCGTCGCGGAGAATCTCTTCCTGAACCGGTACGACCGCGGCCGCGCGCACCTGATCAGCTGGCAGGGCACGCGCGGTCGCGCCCGGGAACTGCTGGCGACCTGGTCGGTGGACGTGGACCCGCAGACCCCCGCAGGTGAACTCAGCGTCGAGCAGCGGCAGTTCGTCGAGATCGCGCGGGCCCTGTCCTTCGGAGCCCGGTTCATCATCCTCGACGAGCCCACCGCACAGCTCGACGGGGCGGCCATCAACCGGCTCTTCGACCGGATCCGCGACCTGCAACGCCAGGGCGTGACCTTCCTGTTCATCAGCCACCACCTTCAAGAGGTCTACGAGATCTGCGACATGGTGACGGTGTTCCGGGACGCCCGGCACATCCTGACCGCGCCGGTCGCCGACCTCCCGCGTACCGAACTCGTCGCCGCGATGACCGGCGAGGCGGCGGCCTACCGCGCCGCCGAACGGACGAGCACCCTCGACACCGGTGTCCCGCCCGCGCTGGACGTACGGGACCTGCGCGGCGACGCCTACGCCGACGTCACCTTCCGGGTGGGCGCCGGGGAGATCGTCGGCCTCGCGGGCGCCGCCGGCAGCGGACGCACCGAGGTCGCCGAGACCGTCGTAGGACTGCACGCCGCCGGCTCCGGCGAGGTGGAGATCGCCGGACGACGGCCCCGGCCGGGCAGCGTGCCCGCCGCGCTCGCCGCCGGTGCCGGGTTCGTCCCGCAGGACCGGCACCACCAGGGCTTCGTGCCCGGCATGTCGATCGCGGACAACGCCACCCTGTCCGTGCCGAAGCGGCTCGGCCCGGGCGGACTGCTGAGCCGGGACCGCCGGGACCGGCTCGCCGAGCGGATGATCGAGAACCTCGCCATCAAGACGCCGGGACCCGAACTGCCCGTCTCCGCCCTGTCCGGCGGCAACCAGCAGAAGGTCGTCATGGCCCGCGCCCTCGCGGACGACCCCCGGCTGCTGGTGCTGATCAACCCGACCGCGGGCGTGGACGTGCGCTCCAAGGACTTCCTCCTCGGCAAGGTCGAGGAGACCGCGGCCACCGGCACCGGAGTGCTCATCGCCTCCGACGAACTCGACGACCTGCGTATGTGCGACCGGGTCCTGGTGATGTTCCAGGGCCGGGTGAGGACCGAGATGAACCGCGGCTGGCACGACCACGACCTCGTGGCCGCGATGGAAGGAGTGGAACTCAATGCCTGAAACCGCCCTCGCGGACGCCGCCGCCCAGGCCGTGGAGCCGAAGCGGAAGCGCATCGCGCTGCTCGGCGGCCGGATCCCGCTGGCCCGGCTCCGGGACCTCGCACTCGTCCCGGCGATCGTCGTCATCGCGATCTTCGGCCAGATCGTCAACCCGGTCTTCCTCCAGCCGGACAACCTCATCAACGTCCTGCAGACGATGTCCGAGATGGCGCTGCTGGTCCTCGCCCAGACGATGATCCTGATCGTCAAGAAGATGGACCTGTCCCTGGAGTCCACCATGGGCCTCGCACCCGGCGTGGCCGCTTGGCTGGTGGTCCCGGCCGGCGCCGGACACGGCCTCGGGCTGCTCCCCGGAGCCTGGGCCATCCCCGTCACCCTTGCCGCGGGCGCGCTGGTGGGCGTGGTCAACGCCCTGCTGATCATCCGCTTCGGCCTCAACGGCTTCATCGTCACCCTGGGCATGCTGATCGTGCTGCGCGGCATCCTCACCGGGATCTCCGGCGGCCAGACCTTCTTCCAACTCCCCGCCTCGATGCTGTACTTGGGCACCGCGGAATGGTTCGGCATGCCGGCGTCGATCTGGATCTGCCTGGCGCTGTTCGCCGTCGCCATCGGTGTCCTCGGCTGGACCGGCTTCGGCCGTTCGCTCTACGCCATCGGCGGCAACGTCGACGCGGCGAAGGCGGCCGGCATCCGCACCGACCGGGTGCTGTGGATCGTCATCGTCACCGGCAGCGTGCTCGCCGCCCTCGCCGGCCTGATGCTCTCCGGCCGCCTGGCCTCGGTCGCCTCCGCGCAGGGCAACGGCTACATCTTCACCGTCTTCGCCGCCGCCGTCATCGGAGGCATCAGTCTCAACGGCGGCAAGGGCACCATGTTCGGCGCCTTCAGCGGCATCCTCCTGCTCTTCATGATCCAGAACGTGCTCACCCTGGCCGGCGTCCCCGCCCAGTGGATCGGCGCCCTCAACGGCCTGATCATCCTGGTCGCGCTGACCATCTCCCGCATCACCGGCGGCAAGGTCCAGGACTGACCGGGGCGGCCGCCACCACCGCCCCGTGCACCGTCGCAGGGGGACCGAACCCCGCCTGATCACACAGGAGTTGCTCCCATGTCCTCCGCTGCCCGCATCATCGCCCTGGACGTCCTCGACGTCCGCTTCCCGACCTCGGAACACCTGGACGGGTCGGACGCGATGAACCCGGAACCCGACTACTCGGCCGCCTACGTCGTGCTGCGCACCGACGCCGACGACCAACTGGAGGGCCACGCCCTGGCGTTCACCACCGGCCGTGGCAACGACGCCCAGGCCGCCGCCATCGCCACCCTCGCCCCGTACGTGGTGGGCCGGTCCGTCGAGGAGGTCTGCGCCGACCTCGGCGGATTCGCCCGCTCGCTCGTCCACGACCCCCAACTGCGGTGGCTGGGACCGGAGAAGGGCGCCATGCACATGGCCACCGGCGCCGTCGTCAACGCTGCCTGGGATCTCGCCGCGAAGAGGGCGGGCAAGCCCGTCTGGCGCTTCCTGGCCGACATGTCCCCCGAGGAGCTGGTCGCCCAGGTCGACTTCCGCTGGCTGTCCGACGCCCTCACCCCCGAGGACGCCCTGGACATCCTGCGCCGCGCCGAACCGGGCCGTGCGGAGCGCGTCGCCCGTCTCCTGGAACGCGGCTACCCCGCCTACACCACCACCCCCGGCTGGCTCGGCTACTCCGACGAGAAACTCTCCCGCCTGGCCCGCGAGGCCGTCGCCGACGGCTTCACCCAGATCAAGCTGAAGGTCGGCGCCGACCTGGAGGACGACGTACGGCGTATGCGAGCCGCCCGCGCGGCGGTCGGCGACTCCATCCGCATCGCCGTCGACGCCAACCAGAGATGGGACGTCCAGCCCGCCATCGACTGGATGCAGGCCCTGGCCCCCTACGACCCGTACTGGATCGAGGAACCGACCTCCCCCGACGACATCCTCGGCCACGCCACCGTCCGCAAGGCGCTCAGCCCGATCAAGGTGGCCACCGGCGAGCACATCGCCAACCGGGTCGTCTTCAAGCAGCTGTTGCAGGCGGGCGCGGTGGACATCGTGCAGATCGACTCCGCGCGGGTCGGCGGCGTCAACGAGAACATCGCGATCCTGCTGCTCGCCGCGAAGTTCGGCGTCCCGGTCTGCCCGCACGCCGGCGGCGTCGGCCTGTGCGAGATGGTGCAGCATCTGTCGATGTTCGACTTCGTCGCCGTCTCCGGCACCACCGAGGACCGGGTCATCGAGTACGTCGACCACCTGCACGAACACTTCGTGGACCCGGTGCGCATCGCCGAAGGCCACTACCTCGCGCCGACGCTCCCCGGACTGGGCGCGCAGATGCACCCGGCCTCCCTCAAGGAGTACGCCTACCCCGACGGTCCGGTCTGGACCGAGCGTGTCTGAGCGGCTGGTCGACGCCCACCACCATCTGTGGGACCTCGATCGTCGTCCCCAGCCCTGGCTGGACGAACCGGGCCACGAGCCGATCCGGCGCACCTTCGGCCGGGCCGACCTGCGCGCGGCCGCGACCCGGCCGATCGCGGGCCGGAGGCTGACGCGCACGGTCGTGGTCCAGTGCGTGACCTCGGTGCCCGAGACCCGTGAACTCCTGGCCCTGGCCGACGGCGACTCGCTGATCGGCGCGGTCGTGGGCTGGGTGGACCTGACCTCCCCGGCGATCGCGGACGTGCTCGACGAGCTGCGGTCCGGGCCGGGCGGCCGGTACCTGAGGGCCGTACGCCACCTCGTGCAGGGCGAGTCGGACCCCGGGTGGCTGCAACGACCGGCCGTGGAGCGGGGGTTGCGGGCGGTGGGGGAGCGCGGACTGGCGTACGACGTGCTGATCCGCGACCACCAGCTCCCGCAGGCGATCCGGCTGGCCGAACGGCTCCCTCAGCTGCCGCTGGTGCTCGACCACGCGGGCAAGCCGTCCGTCCGTGACGGCGAACTGGCGCAGTGGGCAGCCCGGTTGAGGCGGCTGGCAGCCCACCCTCAGGTGCGGTGCAAAGTGTCCGGCCTGATCACGGAGGCCGACCACGACAAGTGGACCGTCGACGACCTGCGCCCGGTGTGGGACACCCTGCTCACCACGTTCGGTGCCGAGCGGCTGATGTTCGGCTCCGACTGGCCCGTATGCGTGCTCGCCGGCGGCTGGAACCGCTGGGCCGCCGCCGTCGAGGAACTCCTGGACGGCTGCACCGCCGCCGCGACCGAGGCGGTCCTCGCCGGCACCGCGACCGACTTCTACGACCTGAAGGACGACACCTCGTGCTCCTGACCGAACTCCTGCACCCCGGCATGCTCGAAGCCCTCGCCGGTGCCGGTCACGGCGCCGGGATACTGCTGGCCGACGGCCACTACCCCGCGAGCACCGCAGTCGGTGAGCGGGCCCGGACCGTCCATCTCAACCTGGCGCCGGGACTCCTGGACGTCTCCAGCGTGCTGAGAGTCCTGCTGCGGTCGGTCCCCGTCGAGGCGGCTCACGTGATGGTGCCGCCCGAAGGCGAACCCGAACCGGCCGCCCTCGCGGAGTACCGCACGCTGCTCGGCTCGACCACCGTCCGGACGCTCGGCCGCTTCGAGTTCTACGACGCGGCCCGCTCGCCCGATCTGGCACTGGCCGTCGTCACCGCCGACACCCGTACCTACGCCAACCTGCTGCTGACCATCGGCGTCCGCGCTGAAGGGACCCTGACCACACGATGACACTCGCCGTCCGCTACACCTGCGCCCGCACCCTGGACACCGCCCCCGCCGTCAAGACACCGCCCGGTCCCGGCGAGGTGCAACTGGCCCCCGCCTACGTCGGCATCTGCGGCACCGACCTGCACATCTTCCACGGCGACATGGACGCCCGCGTGAGCACGCCCGCCGTCCTCGGGCACGAGATGTCCGGCCGGATCGTCAGCGTCGGCCCGGACGTCGAGGGCTGGCGGCCGGGCGACGCCGTGACCGTGATGCCGTTGCGCTGGGACGACACCTGCGCGGCCTGCCGCGCGGGCCATCAACACGTCTGCCAGCGCCTCGACTTCATCGGCATCGACTCGCCGGGCGCGATGCAGCAGCGCTGGACCGTGCCCGCCTCGACCCTCGTACGGCTTCCGGACTCGGTTCCGCTGGACCGGGCCGCGCTCGTCGAACCCACGGCGGTCGCCGTGCACGACGTCGGCCGGGCCGCGGTGCGGGAGGGCGAGCGGGTCGTCGTGGTCGGAGGCGGACCCGTCGGCGTCCTCATCGCCCTGGTCACCCGCGCTGCCGGAGCCGATGTGCGCGTGATCGAGCCGAGCGCCCACCGGCGTGCCCTGGCCGAGGAGTTGGGGCTGACCGTGTGGGACCCGGCCGCCGAGGACGTGGCCGCCGCGATCGCCCGGTGGACCGGTGACGCCGGCGCGGACGTCGCCTTCGAGGTGTCCGGAGCCGCGGCCGGTGTCGACACCGCCGTCGAGGCCCTCGGCGTGCGCGGACGGCTCTGCCTGGTCGCGATCCACCCCCGGCCCCGCGAAGTGAACCTGCACCGCTTCTTCTGGCGCGAACTCACCCTCGTCGGCGCCCGGTTGTACGACCGCGGAGACTTCGAGCGGGCGGTCGCCCTGGTCGCCGACGGCACGATCCCCGCCGACCGGCTGATCAGCAAGGTCGTCCCCCTGGCCGAGGCGCCCTCCGCGTTCGAGGCGCTGGAGGGCGGCGGCGACGTGATGAAGATCCTCGTGGACTGCGGCAACGACCCGACGGGAGAGCTCGTATGACCCTCTTCGACCTGACCGGCAAGCTGGCCGTCGTCACCGGTGCCCGGCGCGGCATCGGCCGGGCCATGGCCCGCGCACTCGCCGAGGCCGGCGCGGACGTGATCGGCGTCAGCGCCACGCTGGAGGACTCCGGCAGCGCGGTGGAGAAGGACGTTGTCACCGCGGGCCGCGCCTTCGAGGGCATCCGCACCGACTTCGCCGACCCGGACGCCGTACGAGCCCTCGGCGCGGATCTCGCCGGACGCGAGCGCCCGGTGGACATCCTGATCAACAACGCGGGCACCATCCGCCGTACCCCGGCCGCCCAACACTCCGACGCCGACTGGGACCTGGTGCTCCAGGTCAACCTCAACGCGCAGTTCGCGCTGACCCGGGCGGTCGGCGCGACGATGGTGGCCCGTGGCCGGGGCAAGGTCGTCTTCACCGCGTCCCTGCTCAGCTTCCAGGGCGGTATCACCGTCCCCGGCTACACCGCCGCCAAGCACGGCATCGCGGGCCTCACCAAGGCGCTCGCCAACGAGTGGGCCCCGCACGGCGTCAACGTCAACGCCCTCGCGCCCGGCTACATCGCCACCGACAACACCCAGGCCCTGCGCGACGATCCGCAGCGCAGCGCGGCGATCCTGGACCGCATCCCGGCCGGGCGGTGGGGGAGCGCGGACGACCTGGCCGGCGCCACCGTCTTCCTCGCCTCGGACGCGGCCTCCTACGTGCACGGCACGATCCTGCCCGTCGACGGGGGGTGGCTGGGCCGGTGACCGACGTGGTGGCCCTCGGCGAGGTGATGCTCCGCTTCGACCCGGGCGAGGGACGGATCCGCACGACCCGCACGTTCCAGGTCTGGGAAGGCGGCGGCGAGTACAACGTCGTACGGGGGCTGCGCCGCTGCTTCGGCCTGCGCACGGCCGTCGTCACGGCCCTGGCCGACAACGCGGTGGGCCGGCTCGTCGAGGATCTGATCCTCCAGGGCGGCGTCGACACCTCGCTGATCCGCTGGGTGCCCGGCGACGGCATCGGCCGCACCGCCCGCAACGGCCTGAACTTCGTCGAGCGCGGCTTCGGCGCCCGTGGCGCGCTCGGCGTCAGCGACCGCGCGAACACGGCCGTCTCCCAGCTGCGCAAGGGCGACATCGACTGGGACGCAGTCTTCGCCACCGGGCCCCGCTGGTTCCACACCGGCGGCATCTTCGCCGGCCTGTCCGACACCACCGTCGACGTCGCCGACGAGGCGATGGCGGCCGCCCGGCGGCACGGGGTCACCGTCTCCTACGACCCCAACTACCGCCCCAGCCTCTGGGCCGGCCGGGGCGGCGCCGACCGGGCCCGCGAGGTCGACCTGAGGCTGGCCCGGCACGCCGACGTGGTGATCGGCGCGCTCGGGCTGGCGGGGGAGCGCCCCGGGCAGAGGCGGGTGGGTGACGACGAACTCCCCGATGTCCTGGCGGAGTTGGCACGGACCCTGCCGTCCGCACGCGTGCTCGCGACCACCCTGCGCGAGGTTCCCTCCGCGGGCATCAACGACTGGTCCTCGGCCGCCTGGTCGCCCGAGACCGGCTTCGTCACCGGTCCCCGGATGCCCGGACTGCACGTCCTGGACCGCATCGGCTCGGGCGACGGCTTCGCCGCGGGACTGATCCACGGCCTGCTGGCCGACGAGGGGCTGGAGCGCGCCCTCGCCTACGGCACCGCCCACGGCGCCCTGATCATGACCACACCGGGTGACGTCTCCATGGCGGCGCTCGCCGAGGTCGAGGCCCTGATGGTGGGCGGCTCCGCCCACGTCAGACGCTGACCGGACCCACGAGGAGAGTGCGTCGTGCGGCAACAGAAGATCGCGAACACGTCCGTCGCCGTCGCCGAACTGGGCTTCGGGGCCTCGGCCATCGGCAACCTCTACCGGATCACCCCGTCCGACGAGGCGACCGCCGCGGTCGAGGCCGCGTGGACGGCGGGCATCCGCTACTTCGACACCGCGCCCCACTACGGCCTCGGCCTCTCCGAGCGGCGGCTGGGAGCAGCCTTGCGCGATCGCCCGCGCGAGGAGTACGTCGTCTCCTCCAAGGTCGGCCGGCTCCTCGTCCCCAACGAAGAGCCCCGGGGCATGGACAGCGAGGGCTTCGTCGTACGGGACGACCTGCGTCGGCGCTGGGACTTCAGCAGGGACGGAATCCTGCGTTCCATCGAGGACACCCTGCGGCGCACCGGCCTCGACCGCCTGGACATCGTCTACCTGCACGACCCCGACGACCACTGGGAGCAGGCCGCGGAGGAGGCCTTGCCGACGCTCGCCGACCTGCGCGACCAGGGGGTGATCGGCGCCGTCGGCGCCGGCATGAACCAGTCCGCCATGCTCGCCCGCTTCCTGCGCGAGACGCCGGCTGACGTGGTCATGCTCGCCGGGCGCTACACCCTCCTCGACCAGTCCGCCCTCGACGACGTCCTGCCCGCCGCGCGGGAACTCGGCAAGAGCGTGGTCGCGGTCGGGGTGTTCAACTCGGGGCTGCTCTCCGTCGGCAGACCCGCCGCCGGGATGAAGTACGACTACGAGAACGCACCCCCCGACCTGGTCGACCGCGCCCTGGCGATCGCCGCTGTCTGCGAGGAGCACGGCACGACCCTGCCCGCGGCCGCGATCGCCTTCCCCTGCACGCACCCCAGTATCATCAACGTCACCCTGGGCATGCGGGGTCCGGAGCAGGTCGTACGCAACGCGGAACTCCACCGGCGGCACATGCCCGACGGCCTCTGGGACGCCCTGCGCACCCAGGGGCTCATCAGGCCGGACGTGCCGACGGAGAACGGCAAAAGGAGTGCGCGGTGTCCCTGACCGACAAGGCCATCGAGCAGATCCGCGAGCTGATCAGCACCGGTGCGCTCCCTCCGGGCTCGAAACTGCCCCCGGAACCGGACCTCGCCGCTCAGCTGGGCCTGTCCCGCAACCTCGCCCGTGAGGCCGTCAAAGCGCTCGCCGTCGCCCGGGTCCTGGAGGTGCGGCGCGGCGACGGCACGTACGTCACCAGCCTCCAGCCGAGCCTGCTCCTGGAGGGCCTCGGCGGCGCGGTGGAACTCCTCCAGGGCGACTCCGGCGCTCTCCAGGACCTGATGGAGGTACGGCGGCTCCTCGAACCGGTCGCCACGGCGCTCGCGGCGACCCGCATCACCGACGCCCAACTGGCCGAGGTGAAAAAGCACTTGGACGCCATGCGGGAGGCCCGCGAGGACGTCGAACTCCTCAACGCCCACGACGCAGCCTTCCACCGCGCGGTCGTCTCGGCCACCGGCAACGAGTCGCTGCTGACCCTCCTGGAGGGCATCTCCGGGCGCACCCTGCGCGCCCGCATCTGGCGCGGCCTGGTCGACACCCGGGCCGCGGGCCGTACCCTCGCCGAACACGAGGCGATCTACACGGCGCTGTCCCAGCGGGACGTGGCGCTGAGCCAGGCCACGGCGCTGGTGCACGTCAACAACACCGAGCAGTGGCTGAGGGAACACCTGCGCACGACGGAGACACCGCCCCCGAAGCGCCGCCGACCGGCACCGGCACCGGACTGAAGTCCCGGCTCGACAAGCTCTTCCCGAACGGCCACGAGCACGGCCCGGGTACGGGAAGCCCGCGGGGACATCCGGACGGCGGCCGCGGCGCGAGCACAGGGCGCTCCTCGCCGCCCGCTCGACCTGACGGCGCCGCTCCACCACACGCGACGGCGAGACCTGCACGACCGTCGGGCCCGGGCTCATGGTCCAGTCCAGGTTGGCCGAAGTCGAGTCCAGCCGATCGACTCCGTCGTGGACACCCGGTTCCCCCGAGATGGGCTGCGCGTGTCGTCATCGAGTCGGGTCTGCGGCTGCAGGGCCGGATCGTGCACGGCGCCCGGCACTTCTCCGATTCCATGCCCGTGCACCAGGAACTGCTGGACACCGTCGCGGCGGGCGACCCGGATGCCGGGTGTGGAGGGTCTTTCGGCCACGACGATCTTCGTTGCCATACAGGCGTCCCGGACCGTCCAGCGGAAGAGTCTTACGCGGTTCAGAACGTTCACAGGACTTGTCACCGGTGCGGACGCCGTGCCAATGTCCGGCCATGGTTACGTAACCATGGCCCGACAAAAGGGGTCCAAGCCGCTTCAACCGGACCCTGGTTCAGCCGTGCCTCGGCTCAGGTGACGAACCCGCACACCGCCCTCCACGATCCCCCGTCACTGGAGACGACATGACGAAAACCCCGACGAGGTCGAGAAGACCGGCCCGCCTGCTCCTGGCCGGATTCGGCGCGACGCTCATGTTCCTGGGCGCCTCCGCTCCCGCCCTCGCCCAGTCGGCCGCCGAGCCGTCCACCGCCTCGTACGCGCCGACGAAGCCCGCCCCGAAGGGCGCCACCAGTGACTTCCGAGGGGTGAACTGGGCGGACCCGCGCGACAATTACGCCAGTGACGCCGTGGTGCCCAGCGGGCTGAAGGCGACCGACAGCTACAGCACCGTGTACCGCACCACGGAGAAGATGGTGCGCGGCTTCAAGAAGAACCTGGGCGCCAACACGCTCCGGCTGCCGATCAACCCGGCAAGCGTGGGCACCACGTGGTGGAAGTCGTACCGCGCGACGATCGACGCGGCCACGGCCCAGGGCGACAAGGTCATCGTCAGCTACTGGGAGGCCGACACCAGCAAGGACGGCCTGGTCGACGACCCCGCCGCCTGGAACACCATGTGGAACACCGTGGTGCGGGCGTACAAGAACAACCCCCGGGTCTACTTCGAGCCCATGAACGAGCCGCACGGTTACACCCTGGATCAGTGGGTGTCGGTCACCAGCGGCTGGCTGGCCCGGCACAAGGACGTTCCGCGCGGCCGTGTCGTGATCAGCGGCACCGGCTACAACGACAACGTCACCGGTGTCGGCGCGGCACCCGCACTGCGGGGCACCCTGCTGTCCCTGCACTTCTACGGCTACTGGGCCAGCCACACCACGCAGGCGGACTGGACCGCCGACCTCGAAGCCAGGATCGGCAAGTACGCCGACCGGACCGTCATCGACGAGGCCGGCTCGCCGATGACCATCGGCCTGAACTACGGCGCCTGGAACGGCAACGTCTACACCTCCTACCTCGCGGCCGTCGCCAACACCGCCCGCAGCAAGGGCATGGGCCTGGTGTACTGGCCCGGCCTGCGGTTCGGTGACTCCTACTCGATCGAGTCGCTGGACGCCGACGGCAACCTCGTGGACAACAGCGCCACCGGCGTCGCCCTGCTGCGCTGGGGCTACGGCTTCGGCACCACCCCGCCCGTCAACGACCTGCCGCCCGCCCCTCCCGGCGAGGTCCTGCGCGGAGTGGGCTCCAACCGCTGCGTCGACGTGCCCGGCTTCAGCACCACCAACAACACCCAGCTCGACCTCTGGGACTGCAACGGCGGCGGCAACCAGACCTGGAACTGGGACGCGGACAAGCAACTCACCGTCTACGGCAACAAGTGCATGACGCTGGGCGGCACCGGAGCCTCGGCGGGCGACCCCGTGGTCATCTCCGACTGCACCGGCGCGGCGGCACAGCAGTGGAACGTGAACGCGGACCTCTCGGTGACCAGCGTCGCCAACCCGGCGCTCTGCCTCGACGCGGCCGGAGCGGGCACCGGCAACGGCACGTCGGTCGACGTCTGGTACTGCAACGGCGCCACCAACCAGCAGTGGACCAGGAGCTGACCCCCGCATCTGTTCACTGAACTCGTGAATGCGGAATCCGAGAACTGACCCGACTGTCGGCGCCGCCGCGCCTCGCCTCCTCAAAGGCCGGCGGCGACGACAAGGGTCCCTCCTTGGGCCGGACGTCCGACAGGCGTCGATCAGTTCGGCAGATCGCCGCCGTCAGTTCGGCGGAGAGCCACCCGGCTTGCCAGAGCCGCCGTCACGGGCAGCGGCGCCGCTCTGGCCGTCACCCTGACGGGCAGCGCCTCCGCGGGCGTGCTGCAGAACCTGCCCGAGAACGCCACCACGTTCCAGAAGTACTTCGAGCCCGTGTACGACTACGACACGGACTCCTGCTACCCCGCCGCCGCCATCGATGCGAACGGAACTCGCAACGGCGGCCTCAAGCCGACCGGCTCCGTCACCGGCCAGTGCCGCGGCGGCCATCTCGACCACGCCAACACCTACTCGCGAGCCAAGTGCGACAACGGCTGGTGCGGAATCATCTACGCCAGCTACTTCGAGAAGGACGAGGCGTCCCCGGGCATCGGTCACCGCCACGACTGGGAGTGCATGGTCGTGTGGGTCAGGCAGGGCGCGGACACGCCGTCGTACCTGTCGGCCTCCCGCCACGGCGGCTTCAGCACGCACCCGATCGCCGACGTTCCGATGAGCGGTCAGCGGGTCATGGCCGTCTACCACAAGGACGGCGCCAGCACCCACGCCTTCCGCTTCGCCAAGTGGGGCGAGACGGCGGAGAACGACACCGGCGCCTGGCACCAGGAGAACCTGCTCACCTGGGACAACCTCGCGCCCACCCTCCGCACCGTCCTGAACGGCTCCGACTGGGGCGACGCCAACCTCCCGCTCCAGGACTCCAGGTTCAACGACACGCTCAACAAGGCCAAGCCGGGCGATATCCCCTTCAACCCGTACGCCTGACCTGCGGGCCGGCCCGGCGCCCCCACCGCAGGACGTCGTCGCCGCGCCCTTCCTCTCCCCGCCTTGCGTCCCGAGGCCGTACCGAGCCTTGGGACACGTTTTACGCGATGTAGGCAACTGTGGCCTTCGTCCTCTCTGTCTGACAGGGGGACGGGCCCGTCAGGGCCGAAGAGCGAGCAGACCGGGGCAGTTCGTGGGACGGCGCAAGGGCAGCATATGGATCGCACTCGTCACGGGCGTGACGTTGATGGGCGCAAGCGCCTGCGGCGGGGGCGGCGGCGACAAGGCGAGCGGGGCCGACGCAAAGGCGTCGGCAAAGCCGAGCGCGAGCGCCTCCCCGTCGCCGACGACCCCCGCGGGTCCGCCGATGCTGCTGGACACGATCACCCCGCAGACGGGCACCACGGTCGGCGTGGCCATGCCGATCTCGGTGATCTTCACGAACCCGGTGGCGGCCAAGGCGCACGCCACGGTGGAGAAGCACATGAAGGTGAGCGCCTCGCAGCCGGTGGTCGGCGCCTGGCACTGGATGGGCGACCGGCGCGCCGACTGGCGCCCGAAGACGTACTGGCCCTCCGGTACGACGGTGAGGATCGACGCCGACATGACGGGCGTCAGCAACGGCAACGGACGCTACGGCGTCCACGACTACACGCACACCTTCAAGATCGGTGACGACGTGCGCGCGGACGTCTCGGTGACCGGCCACACCATGAAGGTGACCCGTAACGGCGCGCCCGTGCGGACCCTGTCCATCAACGCGGGCAGCGCCGAGTTCCCGACGTGGGACGGCACGATGGCCGTCATCGACAAGCAGGAGAAGGTCCACATGACGTCCTGCAGCGTCGGAATCAGCTGCGACAAGGGCAGTCCCAACTACTACGACCTGACGCTGCCCTGGGACGTCCACCTCACCCAGTCCGGCACCTACGTCCACTACTCGACCGGCGACCCGAACCCGGGCAGCGGCAGCGCGCGCGGCTCGCACGGCTGTGTCCACCTGTCCCTGTCGGACGCCAAGTGGTTCTACGGCCAGGTCAAGCAGGGCGACCCCATCACCATCACCGGCTCACCCCGCGGCAAGGCCCCGGCCGACAACGGCTACGCCGACTTCAACCTGGACTGGGCCCAGTGGCTCGCAGGCAGCGCCTCCGGCGAGCAGACGACTACCGCACTGTGACGCGCGCGAGCGCTCGGCCGCAGTCGCAGGCTTAAGCGGCTGTTTTGAGGATCAGAGAGGTGAAGCGGTAGTGCCTCCCCACTCCCGAGGGCCGCGGCGATGAATCCCAGCAGCACCTGCGGGGAGGCGACCAGTAAGTGCCCGTCGACACAGCCCGGGGAGGCGTCGGGCAGTGCCGTGTCCCGAAGGCGGCTTCGTGGGGGAACGGTGGACCCCTTTCTGGTGCGCGGTTTCTCCGATCTTGCGGTGGTCTTCGGCCAACTCCGGTGCCGGGGTTCATGGATCACGCCATCCTGGGGCGGGGGCGGAATGGGGCGCGGCGGGGGCCCGTTGTCGGGGGCATGACTGAGTCGAGCAGTGTGTTCTTACGGGGCGGGGCGCGGGGAAGCGCGCCCGTTCCGTTGTCCGTTCTCGATCTGGTGGCCGTGGGGGAGGGCCGGACGGCCAGGGAGGCGCTCGCGGCCTCGCAGCGGTTGGCCCGGCTGGCGGAGTCTCGGGGGTTCCTGCGTTACTGGGTGGCCGAGCACCACTCCATGCCCGGTATCTCCAGCAGCAGTCCGGCGGTGATCCTCGCCCATCTCGCGGCCCACACCGAAACGCTCCGGCTGGGCTCGGGCGGGGTGATGCTGCCCAACCACGCCCCGCTCGTCGTCGCCGAGCAGTTCGGGACCCTCTCCGCCCTCGCCCCCGGCCGTATCGACCTCGGACTGGGGCGCGCGCCCGGTACCGACGGCGCCACCGCTGCGGCCTTGCGCCGGTCCGACAGTGCGGATGGCGTGGCCGACGACTTCCCCGCCGAGGTGGGCGAACTCCTCGGCTTCCTGCGCGACGACTTCCCCGACCGGCACCCCTACCGCAAGGTGCACGCCGTACCCGGTCCCGTGCAGGGCCCGGTGGACCAGCCGCAGGTGTGGCTGCTCGGCTCCTCCGGCTTCTCCGCCCGCCTCGCAGGGCAGCTCGGGCTGCCGTTCGCGTTCGCCCACCACTTCTCCGCGCAGAACACCCTGCCCGCGCTGGAGCTGTACCGCAGTTCGTTCCGGCCCTCCGCCACCCTCGCCGAGCCGTACGTCGTGATCGGGGTCTTCGCGTTCGCCGCCGAGGACGCACGGGAGGCGCGGCGGCAGGCGCTCACCGGGGCGCTGGCCACCGTACGGCTGCGCAGCGGGCGGCCGGGACTCGTGCCGACCGCCGAGGAGGCCGAGGCGCACGTCTTCACCGCACAGGAGACGGCCGCGCTCGGCACCTGGCTCGACAACGCCCTCCACGGAACGGCCGACGAGGTGACCGCCGGCCTCGACGAGCTCCAGAAGCGGACCGGCGCGGACGAGTTGATGCTGGCGATGAACTCGCACAGCCCCGAACTCCGGGTGCGGTCCTACGAGTTGATAGCCGACGCGTACGGCTTGTCGGACGATGTCCCCGTGTCACGCGGTGCCGAGGCAGTCGTCGGCTGACCGCAGGCGCCCGGACGCACGTGCCGCCCCGGTCCGCGCAACAGGACCGGGGCGGCACGCACATCCGCGATTCACGTCCGTGAGCGGATCCTCCGCTGTCAGGAGGGCGTCGCCGCCACAGACACCCGCCACCCCCCGTCCGCCAGGGTGCGGCGGACGGACTCGGCGGTCAGCGGGGGCGCGGCCAGGCGGGCCGAGAGTTCCGACGACCCCTGTGACCAGCACAGGTCGATGCCGTCCGGGCACACGCCGGCCCCCTGTGCGGCGTCGATCAGCCGGTCCACCTCGCCGGGCCGGTCGGCGAGCGGCACCGTCAGCGTCACCTGGCCGGGCGCGCCGCCCGGTTCGTACACCGCCTCCCAGCCGTCCCGGCCGCGCCGCAGCAGTTCCCGGACCGCGCCCAGCGCGTCCTCGGGGGCGGGGGCGGAGACCTCCAGCGCGTTCAGGGCGCCCGTCAGCGCCTCCAGGTCCTTCATCAGCTCGCCGAGGATCTCCGCGACGGCCGGCGCGTTGGAGCGGATGATGTCCGTCCACAGCGCCGCGTCGCCGCCCGAGACCCGGATGACGTCCCGCACCCCCTGGCCGGCCAGCGCGAGTGCCTCACGGGACGCGTCCCCCAGGCGCGCCGCCATCAGGGTGGCCACCAGATGCGGTGCGTGCGACACGAGCGCCACCGCCCGGTCGTGCGCGCTCGGCTCCATCACCACGGGTACGGCACCACACAGCGACACCGCCGCCAGCGTCCTGTTGAGCGCTGCCGAGGAGGTCCGCGCGCCCGGCGTCAGCACCCAGGTGCGGCCCTCGAAGAGGTCGGCGCGGGCGGCCAGCGGACCGGAGCGCTCGCTGCCGGCCATGGGGTGCCCGCCCACATAGCTGGAATCCTGCACCGCGGCGTCCGCGACGGCCAGCGTGGCGGGGGACTTGACGCTGGCCACGTCGGTGTAGGCGTGCGCCAGCCCGAGCCGCTGCTGCTGCGCCACCACCTGGGCGACCCGGGTGGGCGGTACGGCGATCACGGCCAGGTCCACGCGTTCGGCGGGCGGGCCGAAGACACCGGCCCCGCGGGCGGCGGCGACCCGGGCCGCCGCCTCGTCGATGTCCAGCAGGTGCACCCGGACACCACGGCGGCTGAGCGCGAGGCCCGCCGACGTTCCGATGAGTCCGGTACCGACCACTGCCGCGGTGCGGATCACTGCTTCCCCCTTCTGGCCGGCTTCGGGCCGGATCAGCCGTTCGCGGGCGCGAGGTGTCCCGCGGGGCGCGGAGTGTGACCGTCGTCGTCGCCGTCCTGCCTCCGCGACCGTCGCAGTCTCACCGGAACCCGGGGCCGGGATCTCGGCCAGCCGCGCACGGCATGTACCGCATCCGCGCACGTCGCGAGCGGCGGCGGGCCGGGCGCCGGGGACTACGCGAACACGACAGAGCGCATGCGCGCAGACGGCAGATTCGGCCGTCCGGCACTCGTACGTTGCTGTCGCCGAGGGCCCCTCGGCTGTGCCGGAAGGGCTCGGGGAGTCCTTGCGAAGGACACCGAGAGGGTCCACGAAGGACCCCGCAGCGTCCGTGAACGAAGGAGGAGCGAGCCGTGGAACTCGATCTGCGTACGGTGATGCGGCAGTTCGCCACCGGCGTCGGTGTGGTGAGCACCTGGGCCGAGGAGCCGGACGGCGCCGACGGGCGACGCCATGACGCGATCACCGTCAACTCGCTGACTCCGGTGTCGTACGACCCTCCGCTCGTCGCGCTCTCGCTGCGCCACGGCTCCGCCTTCCTCGCCGATCTGCTGGCGGCCCGCAGGTGGGGGGTGTCGATCCTGGCCGCGCAGGGGGCGGACACCGCGCGGCTGCTCGCCCGCTCCCGGCAGGCCCGCGCCGAGGCGCTCGCGGGCCTGCCCGCCGTCCCGGGCCGGCACACCGGCGCCCTGCTCCTCGACGGTCCGGGCTGGATCGAGTGCGCCCTCGCGGATTCCTTCACGGTCGGTGACCACCTCATGGTGATCGGCACGGTGCTGGCCACGGGGGTGCGCCCGCCGCAGGACCCCCTGGTGTTCCTGCACGGCTCGCTGACCCCGGCGACGACGCCCTGAACCCGCCCGCCGCCACCGCTCACCGCCCCGCCAAGGAGACCCACATGTCCGCACCGCCCACCGCCCCGAGCGGCTCCACCCACGCCCCCGTTCCCACGGCCCTGCAAGAAGCGCTCACCGCCGCCACGCGTATTCTCGGCGAGGCGCGGGTGCTGCGCGCGGCGGACGGGGGCGACCCGACGCGGCTGCTGGGGCCCAACGCCGGCCTGTTCCGCTCCCGGAGGGTGGCCGCCGTACTGCGCCCGGCCGCGCCCGAGCAGGTCCGTGACGTGGTGGAGCTGTTCTCCCGGGACCCCGGCTCCGGGAGCCTGCACGTCATCAGCACCGGCCGCAACTGGGGTCTCGGCTCGCGCGAGCCCGCCCAGGACGACGTCGTGGTGCTGGACCTCGGCGGGCTCGACCGGGTGCGGGAACTGGACCTGGAGGCAGGCTGGGCGGTGGTCGAACCCGGCGTCACCCAGGGCCAGTTGTCCCGGCTGCTCGCCCACACGCCCCGCATGGTGAACGTCACCGTCTCCGCCGCCGCCACCAGCGTCCTGGGCAACGCCCTGGACCGCGGGGTCGGGTTGCGCGGTCAGCGCACCGACGACCTGGCCGGGCTGGAGGTGGTGCTGCCGGGCGGCGAGACGGTCCGGGTGGGGTGGTGGCCGTCCGCCGGGCGCACCGCGCCTGTGTATCCGCACGGCCTCGGGCCGTCCGCCCTGCCGCTGTTCGTCCAGTCCGACCTGGGCGTGGTGACCGCCGCGCTGATCCGGCTGCCCGCCCGTCCCGAGGCGCTGCGCGTCCTGCGCCTCGGCTTCCCGGCCGCCGCGCTCACCGAGGCGACGGACGCCGTACGCCGCTGGGTCGCCCAGGGGCTGACCCGGGGCGTCCCGCGCATCTACGACCCCGCGGCCGGAGCGTCGTACGGCGGGACCGAGGGCGAGTTCCTGGTGCACCTGCCCGTCGACGGCACCGCCGAGGCCGTCGAGGCGCTCACCGGTGTGCTCAGTGCCGAGGCGCACCGCTCGGGCCTGTTCACCGAGGTGTCCGCCACCGACGCCACCGACCCCGCCCATCCGCACCACGAGACGGCCCGCCTGGTGGAGCGGGGCTACGCCGGCGACCCGGACATCGCCGACCGGCTCTTCCGCACCAAGATGGGCGTGAGCGCCGACCAGGTGGACACGGCGGCCGGGTTCCTGTTCTTCCTGCCGCTGCTGCCGTTCACCGGCGAGGCCGTCGCCCGGGCGGACGGACTGCTCCGCGAGACGGCCGCCGCGACGGGCGTACGTCTCTCCGCGACCCTGCACCTGCTCGGCCCCGACCTCATCGACTGCGTGGTGGCGATGAAGTTCGGCCGGGAGCAGGAAGCGGCCGAGAGGGCGCACCGCGCGCTGGAACTGCTCCACACCTCGTTCGCCGACGCGGGGTTCGCCCCGTACCGGCTGGATGTCGACCACGCCCATCGGCGTGACGCCCTCGCCGTCGATGCCGGAGCGCTCGCTCTGACCCGGCGGCTCAAGACGGTGCTCGACCCCAACAACGCCATCGCACCGGGTCGTTACCGCTGAACGCGGCAGACCACCGGACACGAGTGAGACAGGGGACTGAAGCAGATGGTCACAACGCAGGCTACCGCCGAGGCGGTTCCCAGCACCTCGCCCGCCGCCCCGCCCGCCACCGCGGCCGAACTGCTCAGCAGGGCAGAGGAGTTGGTCCCGGTGCTGCGGGCTGCCTCCGAGGAGATCGAACAGGCCCGCAGGCTGCCGGCCACGGTGGTGGAGCAGCTGCGCGCCGCCGGTGTCTTCCGGATGGGCGTGCCCGTCGAGCGGGGCGGCCCGGGACTCGACTCCGTGCAGCAGACGGAGGTGGTGGAGATCCTCGCCCGCGGCGACGCCTCCGCCGCCTGGTGCGCCATGATCGGCATGGACACCCCGCTGTACGCGCAGTTCCTGCCCGAGTCCGTCGCCCGGGACGAACTCGGCGATCCCGACACCATCACGGCCGGGCTGATCCTTCCGCTGGGCCGGGCCGAGCGGGTGCCGGGCGGCTACCGGGTCACCGGGCGCTGGCAGTTCGGCAGCGGGATCACCCATGCCGACTGGGTGGTGGCCGGGTGCCTCGTCCACCGGGACGGGCGGCCGGAGCCGGGGCCGGACGGGGGACCGGGACACTGGCGGATCATGCTCGCGCGCCGCGAGGAGTTCGAGATCATCGACACCTGGCACACCACGGGCCTGGCCGGCAGCGGCAGTTGCGACTACCGGGCGCAGGACCTGTTCGTCCCGGAGCGGCACTCCTTCAGCCTGGGTGCGCCCCGGGCGAAGGGCCCGTACGCGACACCGGAGGCGATCCTGCGCAACATGCCCGGGGTGCCGCTGGGGGTGGCGCGGGCCGCGCTGGACCACGTACGGGAGCTGGCCGTCGGCCGGACCGACCGGGCGGCGGCGACGCCCTGGGCGGACACCTACCGGGTGCAACTGGCCGTCGCCGAGGCCGAGATGGAGCTGGGCGCGGCCCGGCACGCCGTCTACGGCAGTCTGCGGCGGCAGATGGACGTGCTGGAGGCGGGCGGCGAGATCGGCCGGGACGACCGGGTGGACACCGTGCTCGCACGGGTCAACGCGTTCCGGGTGGCCCGTACGATCGTCGGGCGGCTCTACGACATGGTGGCGACCACCGCCGTCTACCGCCCCTCGCCGCTGGACCGATGGCTGCGCGACCTGACGACGATGCGACAGCACGTCATCGCCCAGGACCAGGTGCTCCAGTCGGCGGGCGCGCACCTGCTGGGCGGTACCCCGTTCAACCCGTTCAGCCTGGGCATCGTGGCGTGAGAGGCGAGTCCACCCCGGCCGCCGCCGCACCCGCGGTCCTGCACGGCGGACCGCTGCCCCCGCCGCCGGTCGGCACGCTCGGCGAGGCGCTGTCGCGGGCGACCCGCACCGGGCACGGTGTGGTCCTGGTCGACGGCGAGGGCCGGTCGAGCCGCCGCTCCTACACCGAGTTGTACGACGACGCCCTGCGCACCCTCGCGGGACTGGCCGCGGCCGGGGCGGCACCCGGTGCGAGGGTGATCCTGCGCACGGCGGACGCCGCCGACCTGCTCACCGCCTTCTGGGCGTGTGTGCTGGGCGGCCTGGCCCCGCTGCCGGTGCCGCCCGGCACCGACACGGCGGGGCTCGACGAGGCGGCCGCCGCGGTGGGGGAGTCGTGGCTGGTCAGCGACGACCCACCCCTCCGCCTTCCTGGTGACGCCCCCGTCGCTGGGCTGCGCCCGCTCGGCCCGGTGAGGGCGCTCCGTCGGGACCGGCGGGGCCGGCCGGTCGAGGTGCGGCCCGGCGACCCGGCGGTGCTCACTCTCACCTCGGGCAGTGCCGGGCGGCCCAAGGCGGTGCCGTTGACCCACCGTCAGGTGCTCGGCCGTGCCCACGCCACGGCCCTGGCGCGCGGTCTGGACGAGAGCACCCGGAGCCTGAACTGGATGCCGCTCGACCATGTGAGCGGGATCGTCATGTTCCACGTACGGGACGTGCTCCTCGGCTGCCACCAGGTGCACGCCGACACCGGATGGGTTCGCGCCGACCCGCTGCGCTGGCTGGACCTGGCCGACGCCGAGCGGACCGACACCACCTGGGGGCCCAACCGCGCCTTCGCACTCGTCGTCGACCGGCTCGACGAGGAGCCGCGCCGCTCCTGGGACCTGAGCCGGCTGCGCTACGTCATGAACGGCGGCGAGGCCGTCAAGGAGCGCACCGCCCGCCGGTTCGTCGAGGCGCTCGCCCCGCACGGGCTGCCCGCCACCGCCGTGCACCCCGGATGGGGGATGCCGGAGACCGCCTCCGGTGTCGTCGACAGCGTGTTCCGGCCCGCGGACGGTCCGCCACGGCGCCATGTGCCGGTGGGCGTGCCGCACTCCGGGGTGTCCGTGCGGGTCGTCGGCGCGGACGGGCGGGTGCTGCCCGTCGGTGCCGTAGGGCGACTGCACGTCACCGGTGTGCCGGTCGCCGACGCCTATCTGGAGGGGGGCGTGCGGCGCCCGGCCCCGCTGTCCGCCGATGGCTGGCTGGTCACCGACGACCTCGCCTTCGTGGCGGACGGCGAGCTGACCGTGATCGGCCGCGCCGACGGTGTCATCGAGGTCGACGGCGTCCCGTACCACGGTCACGAGATCGAGGACGCGGTGGACCAACTGCCGTGCGTGCAGCCGTCGTTCACCGTCGCCCGGGACTTGGCTCCGGACGGCGCGGGACACGGCCGGCTCGCGGTGTTCTTCCGCCCCCGGGCCGGCGCGTCCGCGCGGGAGGCGGAGGAGGCGGTGCGGGAGCTGCTGCGCGGCGGCTTCGGCGCCGACCCGGTCCACGTGGAGGCGCTGACGGAGCACGAACTGCCCAGGACGGCCACCGGAAAGCTCCGTCGCTCGGTGCTGGCCGCCCGCTTGCCCGGAGCCCGGCGGTGACCGCGGGCGCCCCGAACGAGAGGCACGCCATGTCCCTGGACCTGAGCGCGACGATGCGGACGTTCGCCACCGGCATCTGCGTGGTGACCACGTTCACGGAGGAGGAAGGCGGCAGACGGCACGACGCGGTGGCCCTGCGGTCCTTCACCTCCGTCTCCCTGGAGCCGCCGCTGGTCTCGCTGGCCGTCCGCCGCGACTGCGAGGTCCTCGGCACGCTGCTGACGACCGGGCTGTGGGCGGTCTCCATCCTCGACGTGGCCGGCGTCGACCTCGCCCAGGCTCTGGACGGTGCCGCCGAGGACCGCGCCAGGACCCTGCTGACCTGCACGACGACGCCCGGCCCGCGCACCGGTGCGCTGGTGCTCGACGCGCCGGGGTGGCTGGAGTGCGCCCTGTACGACCGGCACGACACCGGCGACCACACCGTGCTCATCGGCGAGGTGCTCGCCACCGGCGGCCGGCACCGACGGCCCCCGCTGGTGTCCGTCAACGGCCGCCTGCGCGTCCTCTCCGAAGCCTGACCGACCCACCCCCGACCCCCAGGAGGAACAGTGAAATTCGGGATCTGGCTCGACTTCCGCAACCCGGCGCGCCGGCGGCAGCCCTGGGCCGACGTGTACGAGGAGACGCTGACTCTGGCGACCGACGCCGAGGAGTTGGGGCTCGAGTCCGTCTGGCTCTCCGAGCACCACCTCACCGACGACGGCTATCTGCCCTCCCTCTTCCCGGCGTTGGCGGCCATCGCCACCCGCACCCGGCGCATCCGGCTCGGCACCGCCATGGTGCTGGCGAGTCTCGTCCACCCCTTGCGGCTCGCCGAGGACGCGGCCGTCACCGACCTGATCTCCGGCGGCCGGCTGGAGCTGGGTCTCGCCCCCGGGTACCGGGAGAAGGAGTTCCAGGCGCTCGGCGTGGAGCGGGCGCAGCGCGGGCGCCGTACCGAGGAGACGGTGGAGATCCTGCATCGGGCCTGGACCGGGGAGCCGTTCTCCTATTCCGGGAAGCACTACACCGTGGACGACGTCGTCGTCACGCCCGTTCCCGAGCGCCGGCCGCCGGTGTGGATCGGCGGGGGCAGCGAGGCCGCCGCACGCCGGGCCGGCCGCCACGGGCTGCGTTTCCTGCCCGACCTCGGCACCCCGCCGGAGGTGCTCGACCTGTACCGCCGCACCCTCGCCGAGAACGGCCACGACCCGGCCGGTTTCGGCGTGACGGCCATCGTCACCCCGGGCGTCTACGTGTGCGAGGACGCCGAGGAGGGCTGGCAGGAGGTGCGGGAGCACTACTGGTACCTGCTGAACAAGTTCCAGGAGTGGTTCGGCAACCCGGGACTGCCGTCCGTGGACGACCTGCCGCGCGAGCTGTTCCTCGTGGGCCCGCCCGATGTCGTCGCCGAGGGGCTGCGGGAGCGGATCAAGCCGCTGGGCGACGTCGAGCGGGTCATCTTCTTCGGTCGGGCGCCCGGACTCCCCGCCGACCGGGCCCGCCGCTCACTGCGGCTCTTCGCCGAGCACGTCCTTCCGCAGTTCGCCTGACGCGTCCCGGCCCGCTCACCCCCACGCACGCCCGATCACGAAGGAGCACCATGCCAGACATCGCCATCGTCGGAGCCGGTATCTCCGGTCTGCACCTGGCCCTGCGGCTTCAGCAGGCCGGAGTGACCACGACGCTCTACGCGGAGCGCACCGCCGAGGAGGTCGCCGCGGGCCGCCCGCTCAGCCTTCCGGTGCGCTTCGGCCGCACCCGGCAGCGCGAGCGCGAACTCGGCGTCACGCACTGGGACGGAGCGGAGAACGACACCCAGGGGGTGAACCTCGTGGGGCCCGCGGGCTCGGGCATCGGCTTCTACGGCGCTCTCGACGCCCCGGCGAGCGGTGTCGACCTGCGCTTCTACCTGCCCCGCCTGACCGCCGACTACCGGGAGCGGGGCGGCCGCGTCGAGGTGCTGCGGCCGGAGGCGGCCGAGATCGACCGGGTCTCCCGCGACCACGACCTGGTGGTGGTGGCGAGCGGGCGCACCGCGTCCACCGGGCTGTTCCCGCGCGACCCGGACCGCTCGCCGTACGACGAGCCCCAACGCGTCCTGACCGCCGGGCTGTTCCACGGCATCGCGCCCACCGACCCGGGCTGGATCCACTTCCAGGTCACCGAGGCGGGCGAGATCTTCTCCACCCGGATCCTCACCGCCGACGGGCCGGTGCACGGCATGGTCGTGGAGGCCCTGCCCGGCGGCCCGCTGGAGCAACTCGCCTCCTACGACCACCTGGAGGACCCGGCGGGCTTCGAGAAGACCCTGCTGGGGCTGGTCGCGGACCACGCGCCCGAACTGCGGGAGCGGATCTCGGACGGCGAGTTCGCGATCCGCCGCCCGGGCGACGTGATCCAGGGCGGTCTCACCCCGGTGGTCCGCCGCGGCTGGACCACGCTGCCCTCGGGCCGGGTGGCACTGGCGCTCGGGGACGCCTGGGTGGTCAACGACCCGCTGACCGGGCAGGGCGCGAACCTCGGCTCGGCCTGCGCCTTCGAGCTGGCCGAACTCATCGCCGCCGACGGGCCGTTCGATACGGCCTTCGCCGAGCGGGCGGCCGAGCGGCTGTGGCGGATCGCCGAACCGGTCGTCGCCTGGTCCAACCTCAACATCGGTCCGCCGCCCGAGCACCTGGGCGAGATCTTCGCCGCCGCGAGCGCGGATCGGCGGGTCGCGGACGCCTTCGTCACCAACTTCAACCACCCGGCGGCGATGTGGCAGGCCATACGGTCGCCCGAGGCCGCCCGGTCCTGGCTGGAGGAGGTCACGAAGGCCGGCTGAGCGCCGGTGCGGCTCAGCCCGCGGGCGCGGCGCCGACGAGGGGGCCGGCCGGGGTGTGCCAGACGGCCATCGCCATGTCCACCAGGCCGTGCAACTGGGCGCGGTCCGCCCCGTCGCGGGCCTGGAGGGACAGGCCGTTGAGGAAGGTGGTGTAGAAGGCGGCGATCCGGTCGGTGTCGGTGTCCGCGGCCAGCTCGCCGGTGTGCACCGCGGCATCCAGGCGGGCCTGGATGGTGGTCTTGGTGCCGGCGCGGCAGCGCAGCGCGAAGTCGCGGACGGACTCGTGGTCGGCGGTGCAGTTGGTGGCGGCGAGCACGATCATGCAGCCGCGCGGTTTTCCCTCGGTGGTGAACCGGTCGACGCTCTCGTGCAGCAGTGCCGCGACGGCCTCGCGTGCCGTCGGCGCCCGGTCCATGGCCTGCCGGGAGGCTTCCGCCTCGGTGCGCTCGTAGAGCCCGATGGCCTCCCGGAACAGCATCTCCTTGTTCTTGAACGCGGCATACAGGCTGGGCGGGTTGATGCCCATGGCCGTGCTCAGGTCGGTGGTCGAGGTGGTGGCGTAGCCACGCTCCCAGAAGACCAGCATGGCCGTGTGCAGGGCCGCGTCGCGGTCGAAGGCGCGGGGGCGTCCGGTGCGGGCCACATGACCTCCTTGACGGCGGATCAGCCGCTCGATAGCTTCTTGTGTAGAGGTTAGTACATAAGTCGTCTCGTCCGCTGCCCCCCGGGGCGACAGACGGGCGGCCGCTTTGTCCTGCCCTTCAACTCTACGGAAAGGAGACCGGTTTCATGACTATCGCGGACGACGCCCCGGTGGACGGTGCGTCACCCGTCAAGGGCGGCACGGAGGCGGCCGTACGGTGGGGTCTGCGTGAGTGGTTAATGCTCGTGGTGGTGTGCGGCGCGTTCTCCCTCGACGCGCTCGACAACATCATGGTCGGCATCGCCACCCCGCAGATCAAGGACGAGTTCGACATGAGCACGTCCGCCGCGCAGTGGGTGGTGAGCGCCTACGTCCTCGGCTTCGGCGGCTTCCTGCTGCTCGGCGGCCGGATGTCCGACCTGCTCGGCAAGCGGCGGGTCTTCCTCGCCGGCCTCACCGTCCTCGCCGTCGGCTCGCTCGCCGGCGGACTCGCCACCAGCGGGATCATGGTGATCGTCGGCCGGCTGGTGATGGGCATCGGCGCCGCGCTGACCGCGCCCTCCGCCCTCTCGATCATCGTCGGCAACTTCCCCGAGGGCACGCAGCGCAACCGGGCCGTCGGCATCTACACCGCCTGCGGCGCCGTCGGCTACTCCATCGGCGTGGTCGTCGGCGGAGCCCTGACCGAGGCCAGCTGGCGCTGGACGTTCATGCTCTCCGTCCCCGTCGCCGTCGCGGCCCTCGTCGGCGCCCTCGTCCTGGTACCCAAGGACCCCGCGCACGACGGCGGCAAGCGGCACTACGACGCGGCCGGCGCCGTCACCGTCACCGCCGCCATGCTGCTGCTGGTCTACGGCATCGTGCAGGCACCGTCCGAAGGCTGGCTCTCCGGCGCCACCCTGGGCGTCTTCGCCGTCGCGGCACTGCTGCTCGCCGCCTTCACGGTCATCGAGTCGCGCGCCCCGCAGCCGCTCCTGCGCCTCGGTCTGCTGCGCAACAAGTCGCTGGTGGGCGCGAGCCTGATCGCCGCCGCGATCCTCGGCACCTACATGAGCTACCAGTTCGTCGGCAGCCTCTACCTCCAGAGCTACCGGGGCTGGTCCCCGTTGGAGATGGCCTTCGCCTTCCTGCCCATCGGCCTGATGATCCTCACCTTCGCGCCGCGCGCCGGGAACTGGCTCGGCCGCACCGGACTGCGCTGGCCGGTCTTCGGCGGCATGGCCGCGTACGCCGTCGCCTTCCTGCTCTTCCTGCGCGTCGGCGAGGACTCCTCGTACTGGTGGATGGTCCTGCCGAGCATGCTGCTCATCGGCATCGGCTTCCCGTTCGCCTTCACCGCCGCCAACGTGCAGGCCACCTCCGGGGTCGACGAGTCCGAGCAGGGCCTCGCCGCGGGCATCCTCCAGACCGGCTACCAGGTCGGTGCCGCGGTGGTGCTCGCCGTGGTCACCGTGCGCATGGGCGACGAGGACACCACCGACCCGGCCCGGATGCTGTCCGGCTACCACCAGGGCACCTGGGTGATCGTCGTCATCGCCGCGCTGTCCGCGCTCTCCGTCCCGCTGTCGGCCCTCGCCGCCCGGCGCCGGGCCGAGAGCCCCTGAGACACCACGCGAACGAGGCCGCTTCCCTTGCGGGGAGCGGCCTCGTCATGGGGCGGGACCGTGCTCACTCCTCCAGCAGGTCGGGCTGCTCGTGGACGATCTCGTCCCACAGCAGCTGGAAGCTGAACCAGCCCAGCTGCCGGTTCCCGAAGCCGTCCCGCGCGGCCAGCGCCTGCTCGTGGCTCATGGGGTGCACCGGACCGGCCGCCGCGGCGAGCAACTGCACCTGGGCCGCGGCCTCGTAGGTGAAGAACCAGTGCACCGCCTCGTCGACCGAACCGCCCACGGTGATCAGCCCGTGGTGGCGCAGCAGGATCGCCCGCTTGTCGCCCAGCCGGGCGGCGATGTCCTCTCCCTGCGCCAGGCTGATCGAGGGGCCCTCGTAGTCGCCGTAGAGGACCTGGTCCCGGTAGAAGGCGGCGGACTCCTGGTCGAGCGGCTCCAGGAGCCGGCCGAGGGCGCCGAGGGCACGCGAGTACGGGGTGTGGCCGTGCGCCGCGGCGGTGGCGCCCGGGTGGGCGCGGTGGATGGCGGAGTGGATCACGAAGGCGCTGGGGTTGAGCCGGTGGCGCCCCTCGACCACCCGGCCCTCGGAGTCGACCAGAAGCAGGTCGCGGACCTTGACCCTGCTGAAGGAGACACCGAACGGGTTCACCCAGAACCGGTCCTCGTGCTCGGGGTCGCGCACCGATATGTGCCCCGAGATCCCCTCCCCGTAGCCGTACTTGCCGAACAGCCGCAGAGCGGCGGTCAGCCGCTGCTTGCGGTGCCTGCGGCTGTCCTCCACGGAGTCGAAGACGGGCTCGGTGGGCAGCGGGAGTCCGGTGTGCGTGTCCGCGAGATAGGCGGCCGGCTCCCGCGTCGCGATGTCGGTCATACGGTGGCTCCTCGGTAGTAGGTCGTGCGGTGGTCGTTCGGTCTCATACGGCCTGCATGGAGTCCGCGGACCCGACGGCACTGTGCCCCGCCTCCCGGTGGACGGCTTCGGCGATGTCGACCGCCCGGTCCACCAGCGAGGGGACTCCGAAGGTGAAGAAGAGCGAGCCGGAGGCGAGATCGCCCAGCACGTGGATGCGCCGGTCGGTCTCCGACGCCGTCCGCAGCCCGCTCGTGGCCCGGTCCACCCGGACCCCGCCGCGCGGGTGCCGCAGGGCGAGCCCGCGCCCGGTGAGCGCGTCGACGAGCGCCTCGGCACCGCGCGGCACCCGGTGTGCGGGCGGGCTCACGGCGTTGACGACGACGTCGGCGCGGCGGACGCCGTCCTCGCCGTGCACCTCGAAGCCCGCACCGGGACCGGCGGTGATGCGCCGCACCCCGCGCACGATCTCCAGCGCCCCGCGCTCGGCCCGCTCCAGCAGGGTCGCCGCGCTGGCCGGCGGCATGGGGCAGCACAGGCTCATGACGGTTCGGTAGTGCTCGCGCAGCAGCCCCGACTTCTCGTGCCCGGGAAGCAGCGGCCAGACGTCCGGGCCGGTGTCCGGCACCGCGCGCTGGAGGATCCGTAGCCCCGGGTCGGCGCCGGAGACCAGACCGAGGTGACGGCGCAGCCGGGCGATCGGGTCCTCGGTGGTCCCCGAGACGATCTCCCGCGCGATCACATCCGTCCGGGCTCCCGCGGCCGCCAGCTCGGTCCGCATCAGGGCCACGGTGTCCGCGAGAGTGAGCCGCTCGCCGCGCGCGGCCAGCGCCCGGAAGTGCGCCGCGGTGAAGAACCGCGGCGTGTGCTCCACGGGACGCTGCCGGACACTGGGCAGGACACCGTGCCGGGAGGCCAGCAGGATCTCCCCGCGGTGCCCGGCCGCCGTCAGGGACAGCACCACGTCCACCGCGGTCAGCCCGCTGCCCAGCACGACGACGCGGTCGCCGTCGCCGATGCCCGCGAGCCGCCGTACCACCGGATAGGGATCCGCGACGAACCCCGGCCGGCCGGCGAGCCGGTGCGGGTCGGCCGGCTCCCCGGTGCCGACGCACAGGACGGCGTGGTCGAGGCCGTACGTCCGTCCGCCGGTGGTCTGCGCGAGGAGCGCGCCGTTCTCGCGGGCCAGGTCGACGACGCCCTCGCGGACCAGCGCGACGCGCGTGCCCAGCGAGGCGAGCCGGGTCAGCGCGCAACGGGCGCACTGCTCCAGGTAGTCGCCGTACAGCGCGCGCGGCGGGAAGGCGATGCCCGACCGGGCGTCGACGTGGTCGGCGCGGGTGCCGAGAACCACGTCCCGCGCGGCCAGCCAGCGGGAGAAGTGCCCCGGGTCGCCGGCGCGCACGGTCATGTCCTCCGGCGGGGCGTTGACCCGCAGCGTCGCCGCGTCGGGCTGATAGGCACGCCCGCGCCACAGATAAGGACCGGGATCGAACACGACCACGGATTCCGGGACTTCGTCCCGTCGGCTCAGTGCGTCCAGCAGGCACACCGCCGAGGCGCCGCCTCCGACTATCCCGATTCTCGCAGAGAAAAGCATACGAAAACCCCCGTTCAATATCGCCGACAATTCCCGTTCTGCTCCTGGTCTTGAACGGCAGGGAAAAACCGCGTGACGAGCCCCTGTAACCCTCGAACCCCGCGAAAGCAGGCCCCAGTCTCCTGGCTCCGGGGCGGCCGCTCTGGCGTGAACACGCATGCGGCATAACGGATTCGCGCAGGGCCGCTACTCGGGACCGCGCAGACTCTGCCTGCGCCACTCGCGGGGCGTCATCCCGTAGCGTTCGCGGAAGAGTTTGCTGAAATGGGAGGCGCTGTCCAGGCCCCAGCGTTCCGCGATGTTGGCCACGGTCAGATGGACCGAGCGCGGGTCGGACAGGTCGTCCCTGCAGCGCCGCAGCCGCTCGTTGCGGATCCACAGGGCCGGGCTGGTGTCCTCGCTCTGGAAGAGCAACTGAAGGTAGCGCAACGAGATGTTGTGGCTCTTGGCCAGGTGGCGGGGGGTGAGGTCGGGGCTGCCCAGGCGGGTACGGGCGAAGGTCTTGATCCGGTGCAGCAGTGCCCGCCGCATCAGCACCGGATCCTGGCCCGCCTCACCGAGCTTCTCCGAGCACACGGCGCCGACCAGGCTGGCGACACTGCTGCCCAGCTGGTCCGCGATCCCCGGGTCCAGCTCCGCCATGTGGCTCGCCGCGCTGCGCAGCAGGCCGGCGAGCAGGACGCTGGCGCCCTTGTTGCCGCACCAGGTGGCCGCCCGCAACGGGTGGTCGAGCCCGGCCCTGAGGTCGACGAGTCGATGGTCGAACTTCACGCTCACCATGTGGATCGGCTGCCGCATCCACAGGGTGAAGGGCCGGGAGCTGTCGTACGAGAAGAGGTTGCCCGCACGGGCCACGGCGGTCTTGCCGTCCTGACTGACCCGGACCTCGCCGGCGAGGACGCAGGTGAGGTAGAGCGGGGTGGCCGCGGCCCTGCTGAGCAGGAGTTCGGTGCGTTCGACGGCGTGCGGGCCGGCCTGGACCTCGGCGAGCTGGACGGTGCCGAAGGTGCCGGTGACGATCGCTCCCTGGAAGGTGCCCGGTTCGGTCCGGTAGACCTGCAGCGGCCCGCAGGCGTCGGTGACGAGATGTCCCCATGCATGGAAACCGCGGTGCAGGTTCGTCTCATCCTGTGTGCGCAGCACACGCACCGGTCCGTATCTCTCGACCAGCGTCGCGCTCATGAACGGGGTTCCGCCGCTTCGGGCCCGAATAAGAAAACGCCTCGTGCTTTGCGGGACATGAGTGTCCCCTCCCCCGGTCCAATACGTGAGTCGTGAAACAGTGCGTTTCATTCTGCGGCGCTGTCCCTGGCGCAGGGCCAGTGCGGTTCACGCCATGATTCAACGAACAAATGTTGACGGTCCGTACTGGTTTGCGGATTCGGGACGGTCCGCCTGCGCGGCGCGTAGTTCACAGAGAATTCATGAGAGGTATCGGGACCGGAGGAGGGCTATGTGGGCCGAGGGCGCGCGGCGCCCGCGGGGGCCGGGGACCGGAAAGGCGGTCTTGACTGGACCGGCCGCCCGGTGTGTACGGCTGGTCAGGGAGCGGGCACACCGCCGTGCACGACCTCGTGCTCCCAGGCCTCGCGTGGCTGGGTGTGCAGTCGCCAGTAGTGCTCGGCGATGTCGTCCGGATCGTAGGCGGTGCCGGGTGCGACCGCGCCGGGCACGGTCACCGACGCGATGTGGACACCTGCCGGACCGTACTCCGCGTCGAGCAGTCCGACCAGGGTTCTGACACCGAACTTCCCGAGGCCCAGGCTGACGTAGCCCGGGTCGACCCGGGGCATCCCGCCGGTGACCAGGATCGTCCCGTGACCCCGTGCGGCCATGCCGGGGGCGACGTGTGCGGCGGTGCTCAGGGCGCCCACGACGTTGACGGCCCAGGCGTCCAGCTGTCCCCGGGCGCCGAGCTCGCCCGGGGCGTCCCGGCGGATCAGCGCGGCGTTGTAGACGGCCACGTCGACCGGGCCGAGCTCGGCCTCGGCCGAGTCGAGCGCGGCCCGAAGTGCGTCCTCGTCGGTGCTGTCGGCGGTCAGGGGGAGAACCCTGCCGCCGTCCCGTCCGATGTCGGCGGCCACCCGCGACACGGTCTCGGGGCGGCGGGCGATCACGGCGACGGAGAACCCCTCCCGCACGAACCGCGCGGCCACCGCCCTGCCGATCCCCGTCCCCGCACCGACCACCACCGCTGTCGACATCCTCAACTCCCTTGATTCCCCGGACGCTTACGTAGCGGAGAGTACGTCACGGGGGTGCCGGGAGGGGTGGGGCAACACTCCCGGCGCACCTGGCGCGGGGGCAACCCGGTGGCACCGGGGGCGCCCTGCACCCGAACCCTCACGATGGATTTCGGATACGCCGCCCGCCAAGCAGCTCGGCCTCAAGCCGGGGCATCGCGTACGGTCGGACGGCGCGCCCGACCGGTGGGACATCCCGGCCTCACCAACGGCCGCGACGTGGCCTCCGGCGCCCCTCACGACGCGGATGTCGCCGTCGCCTTCCACCGCGACCGCTACCAGCGCCTCGACCTCGGGCTCACCCTGCCCAGCGGGCTGAACCACCACCCGGGCTTCCTCGTCGGGGAGGAGCCGTGGTCCCTGGCCGCGGAGGTCGGCAGCAACCACATGCTCAGCTACGGCGACCCCGCGTATCCGCCCTTCGTCCTTCGCTCAGAACCCGCACGTCGACATGGTGAACGGCTACGACCGTGTCGACCACCCGACCCGCCTGGCGCAGGTCTCGACGATGATGGACACGGTCGACCCCGACCTGTCGGCCTTCGTCCGGCGCGGTGGCAAGCTCGTCGTCCTGGAGTGCACCGCCGACTACGCGCAGAGCACCGCGATGGGGATGGAGCCCTACGACCGACGCGTTCATGCGCCTGTACCTCTCCGCCCGGCACCGACCACAGCTGCGGTGGCTCCATCGATCCGAGCACCCTCGACAGCGCCGGGAACACGGCCTACGGCGTGGCCATCAGCGCCGGAACCGCGCACGGAGTGCCGCGCAACGACAAGCGGGCGAGCCCCCTGGACGCCTGCCACCCGACCCTCCCGCCGCTGGTCATCGCGGAACTGCTCGCCGACGCGGACTGGCGAGTGGTGGAAGCCGCAGCGTCCAACCCCTCCCTGCCGCCAGCCGTGATGTGGGACCTGGTGAGCCGGCAGTGAGCGCACCGCCCGCCGGGCGAACCCTTCAGCCGCCTGATGCATCCCCTGGTGGTGCGGCAGTGATGCCCGGCGAACGGCTGCCGGACGGGCGCCGCCTCTGCTCCGACGAACCGCTGTCGCAGGACAAGGCGGAGCGGAACGTCCTGTGAACGCCGGCCCCACGAACTCCTGCTAGGACCAACCTTGCGCGAAGGGGGTGTTCAGTTGCGGGCCGGCGGCGTATAGAAGTCGCCGACCGACGTCCAGACACCGTTCTTCACCTCCACCCGCTGCACGCTGCGGGTGCCGAGATGGTCGCTCGCGCTGAACTTCATCTCGGGTGAGACCCCGGGATCGATCGAGGACGCTTTCTGGTACGCCGCGATGATGGCCTGGGAGGTGACCGGCCCCTTGATGGTCTTCACGATCTCGGCGAACACCTTCGCGTTGCTCCAGCCCCACAGCGCGAGGAACCCGGCGTCCTGCCCCGGCTCGTACTTGGCCATCGCGGTACGGAACTCCTTGACGGCCGGGTCCGGATCCGAGGGCGCCTTCACCAACTGCACGGCTTTGAGACCCTCGGCGGCGTCCTTGGCCAGCGAGACCGTCGACTCGGCGGCGACGGGCGCGTAGGCGTACGTAGGCAGGGAGAGGCCCTGGAGCTTGGCCTCCTTGAGGAAGGCAGCCGCCTCGGGGGAGGTGAGGATCAGGATGACCGCTTGAGGGTGAGCGGACTTCACCTTGCTGATCACGGGGGTGTAGTCGGTGGTCTGGTACTTGACCGGCAACCGGTCGACCTCGACCGAGGGATCCACCTCCTTCGCGACGGGCTCCACCTGCTTCGCCACGTTCACGAACGCGGCCGGGTCGCTGTGGACGACGAGGATCTTCTTCGCGCCGTCCTGCACTGCCCACGCGGCGACCGCCGCGGCCTGGTCCTCGTACAGCGTCTGGGTGCCGAACAGGCCGGGCCGGGGCGGCTCGTACCAGTTCTCGGCGCCGCCCACCTCGTTGAGGACGGGCACCTTGGACTGGTTGAGGACGTACGGGAAGGCCGCCTCCGCCTGCGAGGTGCCGTTGGCGTTCACGATGGCCACGACCTTGTCCTGGGCCACGAGTTCACGCGCGATCTGCACGGTCTGCTGCGGGTCGGCCGCGTTGTCCTTGACCGTCCAGTCGATCTTGCGCCCGTTGATGCCGCCGTGCGCGTTGAGCATCTTGAAGTACGCGTCCGCGCCCGCCTTCTCGGGCACCCCGTACGCGGCGGTCGCGCCGGTGAGGGGCAGCCACGCGCCGATGTGGATCTCGGACGAGCCGCCGGCGGAGCCCGCGGAGTCCTGTCCGCCGCACGCGTTCGCGGTCAGCGCCACCACGGCCAGGACGGCTGTCGTTCCCGCGACGCGGCGGAACTTTCTCATGGTTCGAAACACGGTCCACCTCGTTGAGGACGGGATTGTCAATTCACCGGAGATGCAGGGGCGTTGGCCGCCGGGGGAGTGGCGGCTCCGAGGCCGCCGCTGAAGTACGCGGCTTCCGCCAGGGAGGCGAAGGCCGGGTCGTCCGGCCGCCCGTGGGCGGCGACGGCACCTTCGTGCAGGACGGCCACCTCGTGGCAGACGGACAGGGCCCGGCTGAGGAGTTGTTCGAGGAGTACGACGGTCAGGCCGTCGTGGGCGAGGCGGGCGAGGCGGTCGTAGACCTCGTCGACCAGGGCCGGGGCGAGTCCGAGCGCCGGTTCGTCGACGATCAGGACGTCGGGCGCGACGATCAGGGCCCGGGCGATGGCGAGCATCTGCTGCTCCCCGCCGGACAGGCCGCCGGCCGAGGCGGACATCCGGTCGCGCAGCCGGGCCGGCAGCCACTGGACGGTCTCGTCCATTCGCTGCCGCAGCCGCGCTCCGTTGATGCCGGTCGCGTACGCGGCGACTTCGAGGTTCTCGCGCAGGGAGAGCGTCTTGAACAGGGCACGCCCCTCGGGCGCCAGGCTGGTGCGGACGACTGCGTCCGTCTCCCGCTCACCGCGGGTCGCCGTGAGCGAGCCGTGCAGGATCCCGGCGAGCGTGCTCTTGCCCGCTCCGTTGGCCCCGGCGATGCCGAGGACGGCCCCTTGGCGGACGTCGAGGTCGACGTCGCGCAGGGCGACCACACCGCCGTACGAGTGACCGATCCCGTGCAGCCGGATCATCCTCCGCTCGCTCGCCTGCTCGGGCGGGCGCGTCCGGCCGTCGACGGTTCCCAGGTACGACGACCTCACTTTCGGGTCCTCCAGCACGGTGTCCGGGGTGCCCTCGCCGATGGCGCGGCCGAAGTCGAAGGCCAGCACGCGATGGGCGACGGCGAAGAGGTCGTCGAGGACGTGGTCGATGACCACCACGGCGGTGCCCTCGGCGTGCAGCCGCCTGATGTGGCCCGCCAGCAGCTCCCGTTCCCCGGCGTCGAGACCGCCGAACGGCTCGTCCAGCACGAGGAGTCGGGGCTTCTCGGCCATCGCGCGGGCCAGGTCGAGCCGCTTCTGGAGTCCGAACGGCAGCTCGGCCGGGCGGCGTTCGGCCACGTCCGCGAGTCCGACGGAGTGCAGCAGCCGGGCGACGTCGGCCAGGTCCCGGGCGGTGATCCGGCGGCGGGTGCACAACACGTTCTCGGCGACGGTGAGTTCGGAGAACACCTCGGCGTGCTGGAACGTACGGCCGATGCCCAGTCGCCGGCGCGCGGTGGCCCGGGTCTTGAGCAGCGGTTGGCCAGCGAAGTCGGCGTTCCCGCTCACCCGGCCGTTGCCGGTCAGCCCGGACAGGGCGTTCAACAGGGTCGTCTTTCCCGCCCCGTTGGGCCCGATCACCGCCAGGATCTCATTCGCGCGCAGGGACAACGAGGCGTCCTCCAGGGCCTTGAGGCCGCCGTACGACACGGACAGGTGCTCCAGGCGCAGCAGCACGGAGCCGCCCTCACGCGCGGGCGTGGTCGGTGGGGCGTCCGTCGACGGCCCCTCGGGCAAGGGGACTTGGGCATCCGGCCTGCGCACCACCCTGCGGACGAGCCCGGCGAGGAACGGCACGGCTCCACCCGGGAGGAAGAGGAGCACCGCGATCAGGACGAGGCCCTGGACGACCGGCTGCGGCAGCCCCACCGCGGAGGACAGCGAGGCATTCCATGTGAGGTAGACACCGCCCGCCACGGCGCCGACGATCGTGCCGGCCCCGCCGAGCACGCACGCCCCGATCAGGGAGATGCCGAACGCGAGGGAGAAGGGCTCCGGACTGACGAACCCGGTGAGGAGACCGAGCAGCACGCCCGCGAAGCAGGTGCACGCCCCGCTCACCGCGAACGACAGCGACGACTGCGCCTCCGGCGCGATACCAATCGTACGGGCGGCCAAGGGGTGCGACTTGGCGGCCACCAGCCGCATCCGCAGGCCCGACGCGGCGGCGGGCACGGCCAGCGCGAGGACCCCCACAACGGCCGCCAGGATCAACGGGGTTGTCTCGGCGTACGGCGGCCAGGACAGGTCCGTCGCCACCGCCGCG
>NZ_JBEYVC010000058.1:0-56617 GCF_040643855.1 Streptomyces sp. NPDC047072
TGTCCACCGGTCAACTCGTCACCAGCCTGCTCGGCTTCAATCTCGGTATCGAACTGGTCCAGCTCCTGCTGGTCTGCCTCGCCCTGCCCTCCCTGCTGGTCCTGGCACGCCTGCGCGTCGGCCCCGCGCTGCGGCTGACCGGCGCGGTGCTCACCGGCCTCGCGGCCCTCGGCTGGCTGGCCGACCGCCTCGGCCTGCCCAACCCCGTCGCCCGGGCCGCCGACGCCGCCGGCACCCACACCACGCTGCTGCTCTGCACCCTCGTGGTGAGCGCGACGGCGGCCGCGACCTGGACGCTGCTCACCCGCCGTCGCACCCGGGCGGCGGACCCCGCACCGGTGCTCTGAGGGCGCTACCGGTACCGGACGTCCATCGGAAATTTATGCGCGGCCGGTAACACTGGTACCGGACCTATTCATCCGCCTCGGGGGAGAGCGATGGACGCGGAGACCTGGACGAGGGAGCTGGGAAAGCCGGGCAGCACAAGGGAGTTGGGGGCGGTGAGGCTGTCCGCCGTGCGCTGCCCGGCGCTGTCACTGACCGGGGACGGCGGGGGACCGTACCATCTGGCCCTGTTGCTGGCCGGCGAACTCGTCGTCGACCAGGAGGGCCGCACCGCGAGGGCCGGCCGCGGGGATCTGGTGCTGCTGGACGGAGGACGGCCGTTCCGGCTGGCGTTCACCGCGCCCCGGAACACCGTCGTCACCGCCCATCTCCCCGTCGTCCCCGGCGCTCCGGCCCAGTGCGTGGCTCGCACGTTCAACGGCCGGGACGGTCTGGGCGGTCTGGTCGCCGGATTACTGACGGGACTGACCCGGGACACCACCCCGTACCGCCCCGACGAGGAACGGCGGTTGGGCTCGGCGGTACTCGAACTCACCGGTGCGTTACTGGACTTACGGCCTTCAGAACCCGTACCGGAGCCCCTCCTGCCGCGTATCCAGGCGTACGTCCTCCAGCATCTCGGCGACGGCCGCCTCACGCCCGACGACGTCGCCGCGGCCCACCACATCTCCACCCGCTATCTGCACCGCCTCTTCCAGCGGCAGGGACTGACCGTGGCCGCCTGGATCAAGGCGCAGCGGCTGGAGCGGTGCCGGCGCGACCTGGCCGACCAGCGACTGGCCCACCTCCCCGTCTGCGCCATCGGGGCCCGCTGGGGATTTCCCCAACCGGCCGATTTCAGCCGGGCGTTCCGCACCGCGTACGGCATCGCGCCGACCGCGTTCCGGGTGCGCTCGGTGCCAACAAACAGTGCGCGCGCTGCCAACGACAGTCCTCTCGCGGCTCAGCAGACTCACGGATAAGCACGACAACCACATCCATGGGGGAGCCGTATGGCCGAGAACGAAGCGGTCGCCGCCGTCGCGGCGAGCGAGCAGAAGCCGGTGGAACCGCGCGGCGGCGCCGGGCTGTTCGACGTCGACCCGGATCAGGCGGGCGTGAGCCAGGACCCGAAGAAGGTCGTCAAGGGGGACATCTCCGTCTTTCCCGAGAACACGGAGGTGTGAGATGGGATCCGTCGCAGGGATGCTGGCGCAGATGCGGGCCCTCATCGGCACCGCCGAGTACCCGCCCGGCTCGAACAGCAACAAGATCACCGACTGGTACGGCTTCGACGACGCGTGGTGCGACATGACCGTCAGCTACGCGGCCGCCCACTCGGACAACCTCAGCGCGGTCTGCGGCAAGTTCGCCTACACCGTCGCGCACGCCAACGCCTTCAAGGCGAAGGGCCGTTGGCACTACGGCCTCGGCGGGATCCGCCCCGGCGACATCGTCTTCTTCGACTGGAACGGCAGCCGGTCCATCAGCAGGATCGACCATGTCGGCGTCGTCGAGGCGGTGCACTCCAACGGCACCATCACCACCATCGAGGGCAACACCAGCGACAAGTGCCAGCGCCGCAGCCGCAATTCGTCCTGCGTGGTGGGCTACGGCCGGCCCAGCTACGGCGACGCCAGTCCGCTGCCGTCCACCGACGGCATGCTGCGCAAGGGCTCCAAGGGCCAGGCGGTCAAGACGCTCCAGCAGAACCTCAACACCGTCATGAAGTCCGGGCTCGTCGTGGACGGCGACTTCGGCGCGAAGACCGACACCGCCGTACGGGCCTTCCAGAAGAAGTACGGCCTGGCGGTGGACGGGGTGTACGGACCGGCGTCGGCCGCCGTGATGAAGTCCGCGCTCAAGGGCGGCACCAAGCCGACCCCGCCGGCCCCGAAGCCGCCGGCCGCCGGAAAGCTCACCGTGGACGGCGAGTTCGGTCCGGCGACCTGCGCGGCGATGCAGCGCGCCCTGAACAAGCACGGCGCCAAACTGAGCGTCGACGGCTCCTTCGGGACGCTCACCAAGAAGGCGCTCCAGGGCTATCTGAAGGTGACGGCGGACGGGGTCGTCGGCCCCAACACCATCAAGGCCCTCCAGAAGAAGGTGGGTTCGGGTGTCGACGGCAAGTGGGGCGCCGACACCACGCGGCACCTCCAGACAGCCCTGAACGCGGGCACGTTCTAGCGGGCCGTCCAGAAGGTCAGCAGCCTGTTGCCCAGATGTGCGAGTCCCCCCGGTCGTTGGCCGCGCCGTTGTAGCTGACCTCCTGGCCGGGGGCCAGACAGACCGTCACGCCTCCGCCCTGCCAGGCGGAGGCGTAGACCTTCACGTAGTCCTTGATGCCGGGGCCCGAGATGCCGTGGTTGGCCCAGGAGGAGTCCTGGTCGGCGATGTTCCCCTCCCACCAGCCGTCGTCGCCGCTCCACTCGACCTTCAGGCCCTGGTAGTTGGCGTCCGTCCAGGCGCAGAAGTTGCCCCGGCCGCAGGGTGCCGCCTGGGCCGAGGCCGAGGTGGCGAGGACGGCTCCGGTGGCGAGCAGTCCGGCGGTGAGGACGGCGATGATGCGCTTCACGTGGTTCCTTTCGGGGTGCCGCCCTCCAGCAGGGCGGTCGCTTCGGTGAGGGCGTGGGCGCGCAGCCGCCGCCACTCGGTGATCTCCGCGCGGTGCCGGGCGCGGATCTCGGGCAGGGCGAGGCCGGCCTGCGCGGCCTCGGGCTCCAGGTTGTCGACCACCGTCGAGGTGCGGAACCAGCGGTCCTGGTCGCCGTAGAGCCGCCGTTGCGCGGCCGCGAGACAGCCGTCGGTGTGGGCGCGGACGGTGAAGCCGGTGGGCAGGGTCAGCGACAGTTCGGCGGGGCCGGCGCCGAAGAGGGCGTCGGAGACGCGCCGGGCGCCGGAGCGGGGGGTGATGCCCTGCCGGGCCAGGCACTGGTCGGTGAGCCTGCGGGTGGCCGCCTTGATCACGTCGTCCGGCGGAAGCGCGTCGTCGGGCGGGAGCTGCCCGGACCGTGGTGCCGTGCAGCCGGTGAGAAGGGCCGCGAGGACGGCGAGCAAGATCACGGCGGGGCGCATGCGCGCTGCATGCCCAGGGGTTCATGCCCCTATGCGAGCTTTCACCCGTTCGAGGGGTAAGGCTGATATATCGGGTTTACGATGTATGCGTACGCGCGTCTCCGTGGCGAAGAAGGTGAGTGCGATGCGCGTGATGCTCAAGGCGACACTGGACACCGACAAAGCCAACGAGGTCCTGCGCACGGGAAAGATGCAGGACCTGCTGGGGGAGACGCTGGAGCACATCAAGCCCGAAGCCGCCTACTTCGGGCCGGAGGGCGGCCGGCGGACCTGTTTCCTCGTGTTCGACATGAAGGACAGCTCCGACCTGCCTCCCGTGGGCGAGCCCTTCTTCTCCCACCTCAACGCCGAGGTAGAGATCTTCCCGATCATGAACCTGGACGACCTGAAGAAGGGGCTGTCCCAGCTGCGGTGAGGATCAGGCGTGGGAGGTGACGCGGCGGCCGGTGACCCCCCGGTACAGTGCGCCCAGCGCCACCGCCTGGACCAGCGCGCCCACCGCCACGCCGATCCACGGGAGCGGGCCGGGCAGGGCCACGAACAGGAACGACGTCGGGGCGGTCACGACGAAGGCCCAGACCCCGGCGAGGCTCGCGTCGGCGTGCTCGACGAACAGGGATCGTGTCGGTGAGATCCACGATGCCGGGGAGGGGCGAGTCGCCGCCTGAGTAGCCGTACTCAGACAAGTACCCAGGCGGTACTCGCCGTCAGCTGAAGATGATCATCGAGCCCTGGGCGAGGCTCCTGGTCGCCGCCGCGTGCAGGCCCAGCCACACATGGCGTTCACGGGCGAACGGGCTGGGGTCGTACGGCGCGGGGACGGCCGGCTCCTCCAGCTCGGTCGGAGCACGCGGCGGTTCGGGGGGCGCCGGGGGGTTGGCCGGGTCGATGCCGATGACCGGGGCCACGAACTCCAGCTCCCGCAGCAGGGTCTGCGAGGAGCCCAACGGGCCGCCGCCGGCGAGCAGTTCGTCGCTCGCGAGCGGGTGCGGGAAGTCCACGGGGACATAGGCGCCCGCGTGGTCGTAGTGCCAGACCAGGTGCGACTGCTGGGCCGTCGTCTCGAACATCTCCAGCAACTGCTCGTAGTCGCCGCCCAGTTCGTCGACCGGGGTCACCGGCAGCCCGCAGACCTGGAGCAGGTAGGCGCGGCGCAGGAAGTGCAGGGCGTCGTAGTCGAAGCCGGCCACCGGGGCGACCTCGCCGGACAGCCCGGGCATGTACTGGTACACCGGCACCGGTGGCAGTCCGGCCTCGGCGAGCACCTTGTTGTATTGCGCGAGTTCCTCGGCGAACGGGTTGTCCGGGGTGTGGCACAACACGTCGACGAGCGGCACCAGCCACAGGTCACAGGCCAAAAGACAGCTCCTCGGATACTCGCGGTGCGCGGACATCTTCACACGGTGGTCAGGGCAGGGTAGTCGGTGGGGCGTCGGTACGGCCCCTGTCGTACGGGTTCGTGCTGGTCCCTTACCCGTACCGGGTCCCCTCAGTCGGTGGCGAGGCTCTCGATGAGGGACAGATAGTGCCCGTTGTAGCCGACGAGCAGACTGCGGGCCTTGTCGGTCTCGCGCCGGTAGAGCGCCTCGACGAACTCCGTGTGCCCGGACCACAGGCTGCCGCGCAGATCGGTGAGCCGGCGCAGGTGCTGGACCGTGCACACCCAGGTCTGTACGCGCAGCCGGTGCAGGAAGTCGGCGAGGTAGGGGTTGCCGAACAGGACGGTCAACTCCCGCCAGAACCTGAGGTCGTAGCCGATCAGGATCGTCAGGTCACCGGCGACGGCGGCCCGTTGCGCCTCCTCGCCGCGCCGCCGGACACCGGCCACGGCCGCGGCGACCCGGGGGTCGTCGAGCTCGTCGAGGATCTTGTGGCCCGCGTCGAGCGAGGCGAACATGCCGTCCGTGACCAGGCTGCGGGCCTCGATCATGCCCCGGAAGTCGGCGAGCGAGTACTCGTGGACATGGAAGCCGCGGTGCTGGTCGGCTTCCAGCAGTCCCTGCGCGGACAGGTCGACGAGCGCCTCGCGCACCGGGGTCGCGGAGACGCCGTACTGCTCGGCGATCTCCTTCACGGTGAACTCCTGCCCCGGCTGCAGCCGCCCGGCCAGCACCTCGTCCCGCAACGCGTCCGCGATCTGCTGTCGCAGGGTGCTGCGGGTCACGGCACCGTTGCCACTGCTGTCGGGCATGGTCGAGGCGTCTCCCTCCGCGCATGGAAAAGGCGTGCTCGTACATCTCTACGAGCACGCCACCTTACGCGTTCGACCGTCAGGGAGGGTTACTCCGTTTCGGCCGGGGTTCTGCCTGGAAGCGGGGGGCTACTCCGTGAAGCCGTCCGCCACGGACAGCGCCGTGTCCAGCGCAGCAAGCCCTTCCTTCAGCTCGGCCTCGCCGACGTTGCACGGGGGCACGACATGCGTCCGGTTCATGTTGACGAACGGCCAGATGCCCTGCTTCTTCGCGGCGGCGGCGAAGGCGGCCATCGGGGCGTTCGCCTCGCCGGCCGCGTTGTACGGCACCAGCGGCTCGCGGGTCTCCTTGTTCTTCACGAGTTCCAGGGCCCAGAACATGCCCACGCCCCGCACCTCGCCGACGCTGGGGTGGCGGGCGGCGAGGTCCTTGAGCGCCGGCTCCAGCACTGTCGTACCGAGGTGCCTGGCGTTGTCGACGACGCCTTCCTCGGCCATGACGTTGATCGTCGCCACGGCGGCGGCGCAGGCGAGGGGGTGGCCGGAATAGGTGAGGCCGCCGGGGTAGGGCCGCTTGGCGAAGGTCTCGGCGATCTCCTGCGAGATGGCGACCCCGCCGAGCGGCACGTATCCGCTGTTGACGCCCTTGGCGAAGGTCATGAGGTCGGGGGTGACGCCGAACAGGTCGGCGGCGAACCACTCGCCGGTGCGGCCGAACCCGGCCATGACCTCGTCGAGGACGAAGACGATCCCGTACTTGTCGCAGAGTTCCCGTACGCCGGCGAGGTAGCCGGGCGGGGGCACCATGATCCCCGCGGTCCCCGGGATGGTCTCCAGGATGATCGCGGCGATCGTGCCGGGCCCCTCGAAGGCGATGGTCGTCTCCAGGTGCTCCAGCGCCCGCGCGCTCTCCTGCTCCTCGGTCTCGGCGTAGAAACGGGAGCGGTAGAGGAACGGCGCCCAGAAGTGCACGACCCCGGCGGAGGCGCTGTCGGAGGCCCAACGCCGGGGATCGCCGGTGATGTTGACGGCCTGCTGGGTGCCGCCGTGGTACGACCGGTAGGCGGAGAGCACCTTGGGACGGCCGGTGTGCAGCCGGGCCATGCGCACGGCGTGCTCCACCGCGTCCGCGCCGCCGTTGGTGAAGAAGATCTTGTCGAGATCCCCCGGGGTCCGCTCGGCGATCAGCCGGGCCGCCTCCGAGCGCGCCTCGATCGCGAAGGCGGGCGCGAAGGTGGTCAGCGTCGCCGCCTGCTCCTGGATCGCGGCGACGACCTTCGGGTGCTGGTAGCCGATGTTCGTGTAGACGAGCCCGCTCGTGAGGTCGAGGTAGCGGTTCCCGTCGTAGTCCCAGAAGTACGACCCCTCCGCACCGGCGACGGCGAGCGGGTCGATCAGCTCCTGCGCGGACCAGGAGTGGAACACATGAGCACGGTCCACGGCCTTCACGGCGACGCCGACCTCGGGGTGTGGCTGAGGGGTCATGCGGCCGAGCGTAGGCGGCGGGCAGGGGGCTGCGACATCGGCGTCGTGTCTGCGGACGGGGCCTTTCCGCGACAGGTTGTCCAGGGGGACACTTCTGTCGTACGGCTGTGCGACCAAGGGGGTGTGGTGGGGGAGGAGCACACGGCCGCCGATCCCGGGGACGACGACTCCCAGCAGCATCCGCTGCCCGCCGGGACGTATCTGACGCCGTACCCGGTGGAGGAGGGGCGGCGGCCCGCTCGGGGGGTCACTCTCGTGCTGCTCGTGGTCGCCGTGGTGGTGGCGGTGGGCGCCGGGTGCTCGGTGTGGGCCGCGCTGGAGGGGGCCGGTTCGCGTCCTGCCGTGTCCCCCACGGTCTCGCCCTGAACTCCGCCTGCGCGTACGCCGGTTGAACGCCCGGCGAACTTCGTTCCGGTCGCCCTTCAAGGGTGCTCGTACGGCCGTACGGTGGACATAAGAGCGGCTGCGGGAGGTGCGGGGGCGCCCACAGTGGAGTGGTTCAGCGCGGAGAACGTCGTGGCGGTCGGGACCGCCCTGCTCGGGGTCGTCGCGTCCGGGGTCATGGTCTGGTACGAGCGCCGGGTGCCGCGCAGGAAGCGGATCGGGTACCGGGTGCAGATGGACAACCCGATCGGCGACGACGTACGGCTGGGGCGGGCCAACGTCCGGCTCGGGCTGTTCGACGAGGCCCCGGAGATGTCCGACGCCACCCTCGTCCTGCTGCGCATCGAGAACGACGGCTCCCAGGGCATCGACCGCGACGACTACACCGGCCCCGCGCGGCACGGCCTGACCGCGGTCTTCGGCGACCGCACGGTCCGCGGGGTCTCGGTCACCCAGCCGGTCGGCACCGACCACCTCATGGACCACTTCACCCCCGAGCGCGGCTTCCGCTACGAGGGCAACCGGCTGCACATCCCGCGCGTCCCCCTCAACCGCGGCGAGCACTTCAAGCTGCTCGTGCTGCTCTCCGGCGGGGACGTCGGCGATCCGATCCGGATGACCGGCGGCATCCGGGACGGCGAGGTGCACCCCAACCGCAGCGCCACCCCGGACGAGATCCCGCCCGTACTGAGCCCGCCGGCCCGCGTCTTCACGGCCCTGCTCACCGTCTCCGTGCTGGTCCTCGCGACGATCATCATCGCCCGCGACGACACCCCGCCCCCGCTGGGCTGCGAGACCGGCCGGCTCACGGTGACCGGGTCCACCGCGTTCGCGCCCGTCGTCGAGACGCTCGCGAGGGAGTACGAGAAGGACTGCGAGGGTGCCGACATCCGGGTCGAGGCGCGTGGCAGTGAGGCGGGGGTGTCGGGGCTGGCCGCTCTCGGAGCCGAGAAGGCGAAGGCCGCTCGCGCGGTGATCGCCTTCTCGGACGGCCCGATGGGCGACCGCCTGGGGCTGCGCGGTGAGAAGGTCGCGTTGTCCGTGTTCACGCTCGTCGTCAACGACGGCATCGATCTGGGCATGCGCGGGCTGACCCGCGCCGAGGTGGAGCGCCTCTACCGGGGCGAGATCCATCGCTGGAGCGACCTCAACGCCTCCCGCCCGGCCACGCTGCCCCGGTTGCCCGACCTGCCGGTGGTGCTGGTGAGCCGGGACGCGTACTCGGGGACCCGGCAGATCTTCCAGGAGCGGGTCCTGGGCGGCGCCTGGGAGGGCACTCCGACCACTTCCCTGGACTGCACCCCGCCCGCGAACCGCTCCCTTGTCACCCGCTGCGAACTCGCCTCCACCGAGGACGTGTTGGACAAGGTCGCCGACCGGCCCGGCGCCCTCGGCTACAGCGAACTCACCCTCGCCACCGGCCACAAGGGCGTACGCCGCGTCGCGCTGGACGGCGAACAGGCCTCGGTCGACTCCCTCGGCGACTACCCCTACCGGGGCGTCGAGTACGCCTACACCTACGGCTCCCCGCGGCCCGGTTCGCTCGCGGCGGGCTTCCTCGCGTACCTCGACGAGAGCACGAGCCAGGACGTGATCCGGGAGCAGGGGCATCTGCCGTGCGGGCGGCAGCCGGAGCTGTGCGGGTAACTCCCCGGTGCCGAGGGGCTCTTGAGAGACGAGGTGCCCTTGCCGTGTTTTGTTGTGTGCACGACCATTGCAGGCATCGGTCCCGCCGGCCCCGGGAGGACACATGCGCCCCAGCAGGAGAACGGTCCTGACCGCGACGGCGCTCGGCGCTACCGGTACCGCTTCGGTTTCCGGTACGGCCGCCGCGGCGCCCTCCGGCACCCGGCCCCCGGCGACCGCGCAACGCCCCACCCGCGAACTCCGCGCCCTGCTGCGGGAGATCGACCCGGCCCGCATCGAGGCGACCGTACGCAAGCTCGTCTCCTTCGGCACCCGGCACACCCTCTCCGTCCAGGACGACCCGGTGCGCGGCATCGGCGCCGCCCGCGACTGGCTGCTCGCCGAGATGCGCTCGTACGCGGCGACTTCAGGCGGCCGGATGACGGCCGAACTCCAGTCGTACGTCCAGGAACCGGCCTCCCGGATCCCCACGGCGACGCGGATCACCAACGTCCTTGCGACACTGCGGGGTTCGGTGACCCCCGAGCGGGTGTACGTCGTCTCCGGCCACTACGACTCGCGCGTCACCGACGTCATGGACGCTGTGTCCGACGCGCCGGGCGCGGACGACGACGCGTCCGGGGTGGCGGTGGTCCTGGAGCTGGCGCGGGTGATGGCGAGGCGCCGGCCGGCGTCGACGATCGTCTTCGCGGCGGTGGCGGGGGAGGAGCAGGGGCTGTACGGATCGGCCTATCTGGCCCAGCAGTTGAAGGCGGCCGGCACCGACGTGCAGGGCATGTTCACCAACGACATCGTCGGCAGTTCCACGGCGGACGACGGTACGCGGGACCCATACACGATCCGTCTCTTCGCGGAGGGCGTCCCGACCTCGGAGCCCCCCGAACAGGCCGCGATCCGCCGCTCGGTGGGCGGCGAGAACGACTCACCCGCCCGCCAACTGGCCCGTTTCGTCAGGGATGTCGCCGACAACGACGCGACCGGCATGCACGTCCGGGTCGTCTACCGCCGCGACCGCTACCTCCGGGGCGGCGACCACATCCCCTTCCTCGAACGCGCCTACCCGGCCGCCCGTTTCACCGAACCGGCCGAGGACTTCGCCCACCAGCACCAGAACGTCCGCGTCGACGACACGGGCAAGCAGTACGGCGACCTCCCGGAGTTCTGCGACTTCGCGTTCACGGCGAGGGTGGCCCGCGTGAACGCGGCGACCCTCTGGACCCTGGCCCAGGCACCGGGCACGCCCAAGGGCGTCAGGATCGACACGAGCGCCCTCACGAACTCCACCCGGCTGGTGTGGACGAGGGGCACCGAACCGAACTTGGCCGGCTACGAAGTCGTATGGCGAGAAACAACGGCCCCGGAATGGACGCATGTCATCGACGCGGGTGATGTGACTGCTTTCGAGGTGGACCTGTCCAAGGACAACGTGTTCTTCGGGGTACGGGCGGTAAACAAAGACGGCCTCCGCAGCCCAGTAGCATTCCCGTCACCCACCTAGGGGCGCGGGGAACTGCGCGACAAGCCACGACGAAACCCGCACTCGACGGCTTACCGCGGCTCAGGCGGCCTCTGTCGAGGCATGTTCGGCCGGGCCGCAGGCCCAGGAGGCAACGGAATCCGCCCCTGCCCACCCCCCGAATCCGACCGAGACCCCGAAGCCACCGCCCCCTGGATCCCCATCGGCGCCGACCCGTTCCGGAACTCCACGATCCAGTCCGCGGTCTCCACTCGGACGAGTTCCGTCACGTCCTCGGAGAACCGGCGCAGCACCCCCAGACACCGCTCCGCCGCCTCGCTCGCCGTCCCGTCCGCCGGCCCCAGAACCTCTCGCACACTCTCCGAGGCCCAGTCGAACTGGAGTACCTGAAGCCGCCGCTGCACGGCCTGCGCGGTCGCCACGTCCCTTATCCACCCGGACGTCACCCCGAAGAACCGGTCGACGGCGACACAGGCCACCGCGAGCAGCAGCGCGAGATAACCCCAGGCCACGACACCGTCACCGGCCACCCCGGTCAGCCCCAGCAACGGCAACCCCGCCCCGGTGACCGCCCCCGCCGCCGCCCCACCCCGCAAGGCCCGCGCAGCGCGCCGCTTCCACACCCGGTCCGTGAGATACCAGGCCGCCGTCTCCAGCGCCCCGCGCTCCACCCACCGGTACAGCTCGTCAAGGCGCTGGGCGGGCTCGCCCCAGTCCCCGAGCGGAAACGTCCGCCCGGCGAGGTCGCTCTGCCCGTCCTGGGGCGGGCCCTCGGGCTGCATCTCCGGCTGACCCACCCGGTACTCCCTACTGATCACGTCGCGTGACACCTGATGCTGATGTGCCGGGTCCCTTCCTAGCGCCCAATGGGTGGCGAAGAGATGCGTTTCACCTCTTTTCCGCCCGGAAGTGGGCCTTGATCAGGTATAGGACTCCCCGTGAACTCACTCGAAAGAGTGCTGGGGCGACGGGTGCCCGGAACACGTAGGCTCGGGACAGACGGAAGACCGAGGCGGAAAGCACAGGAGCTGATCGTGATCCCCGGTGGTGGCCAGCCCAACATGCAGCAGCTGCTCCAGCAGGCCCAGAAGATGCAGCAGGACCTGGCGAACGCGCAGGAGGAACTCGCCAGGACCGAGGTCGACGGTCAGGCGGGCGGCGGCCTGGTCAAGGCCACCGTCACCGGCGCCGGCGAGCTGCGCGCGCTGAAGATCGACCCGAAGGCGGTGGACCCGGACGACACCGAGACCCTCGCCGACCTGATCGTGGCGGCCGTACAGGCGGCCAACGAGAACGCCCAGACCCTCCAGCAGCAGAAGCTCGGCCCGCTGGCCCAGGGTCTCGGCGGCGGCGGTATCCCGGGCCTGCCTTTCTAAGAGGGCCCTGCTTTCGAAGAGGGGCCCCGGCCAACTAGCGTACGTATCGCAAGGAACCCCAGGAAGGACGGCAGTCCGTTGTACGAAGGCGTGGTCCAGGACCTCATCGACGAACTGGGGCGGCTGCCCGGCGTCGGTCCCAAGAGCGCCCAGCGGATCGCCTTCCACATCCTGCAGGCGGAACCGACCGACGTACGACGGCTCGCGCACGCCCTTCTGGAAGTGAAGGCGAAGGTCAGGTTCTGCGCGACCTGCGGAAACGTCGCGCAGGAGGAGCTGTGCGGCATCTGCCGCGACACCCGCCGCGACCCCTCCGTCATCTGTGTGGTGGAGGAGCCGAAGGACGTGGTCGCGATCGAGCGCACCCGGGAGTTCCGTGGCAAGTACCACGTCCTGGGGGGCGCGATCAGCCCGATCGAGGGTGTAGGACCCGATGATCTGCGTATACGAGAACTGTTGGCCCGGTTGGCCGACGGTACGGTCACCGAGCTGATCCTGGCCACGGACCCGAACCTGGAGGGGGAGGCCACAGCGACGTACCTCGCCCGCATGATCAAGCCCATGGGCCTCAAGGTCACCCGCCTGGCCAGCGGCCTCCCGGTGGGTGGCGACCTGGAATACGCGGACGAGGTGACCCTCGGCCGCGCCTTCGAGGGGAGACGACTCCTAGATGTCTGACGCCACGCTGCACGACACGACGCAGAACCCGGACGACTTCGCGGTCCAGATCGCCGACCAGATCGAGAGTTTCCTGGTGGCGACGATGGAGGTGGCGAAGGGCGACGAGCCGGACTCGGCCGTGCCCTTCCTGCTCCTGGAGGTCTCCCAGCTGCTGCTGGCCGGCGGCCGGCTCGGCGCCCACGAGGACATCGTCCCCGAGGAGCGCTACGAGCCGGACCTGGGCCCGGAGCCGGACGTGGACGAGCTGCGCGAGAACCTCGCCCGGATCCTGGACCCGGTCGACGTCTACTCCGAGGTCTTCGACCCGTACGAGCCCCGCAAGGCGCCGGTCCCGGCGCGGATCTCCGACGACCTCGCGGGCGTGATCACCGACCTGCGCCACGGCATGGCCCACTACCGGGCGGGCCGCACGACGGAAGCCCTGTGGTGGTGGCAGTTCTCCTACTTCTCCAGCTGGGGCTCCACGGCCTCTGCGACCCTGCGCGCCCTGCAGTCCGTTGTGGCGCATGTGAGGTTGAACCAGCCCCTGGAGGAACTGGACGGCCTCGACACCGACCAGGCGATGGGCGACGAGACGCTCGAGTTCGAGGCGGGCCGGGTGATGGCGGAGGAGATCGCGGGGCCGCTGGGGATCACGGGTACGGGCCGACCGAGCTGAAGGGGCTCAGGTACTCCCCGACCCGGGGTCGATGACGTCGCTGCAGTCACCGGTGCCGTTGTAGCCGGTGCACAACTTCACGTACACCTCCTCGAACGGGTCGTTCTGGGGCGGGGCGGGCACCTGGGACCTCATAGGCTGGTACCCGCTCCGCGAGTGACGGTGTGCCTCTACGCGTCGGGTCCGAGGGAACCGAGGTCGAAGGCGCCGCTGATCGCGACGTATCCGTCCGCCGTCAGATTGACATGATCACCGGAGTCGAAGTCGGCGGGGGCCGCGTCGGCGCCCAGCTTCAGTGGCTGCGGGTCCGCCGTACTCGTCGTGTCCGTCACCGACACCACAGCCTCCGCGTCGACGTAACTCACGGTGGGTGAGGTGAAGTCGACCTGGTCGGTGATCCAGGTGCTGGTGTCCGTCCGTGCGGTGTCGACGGTCGCGGTGCAGGGGGCGTAACCCTGGCACGGAGTGAGGGTGGCGAGGACGACCTTGATGCCCCAGCCGCGGAGCTGTGCGACGAGCGTGGCAAGCGCTCCCTCGACCACGACGTCGTCGGTTCCGGCGACGACATCCTCCAGCCCTTCGTCGACGATCACCGTGGTGATGCCGGGGAGCGCGAGGACGTCACGGTCCAGGCGGGTGAGTGCGGCCGGGCCCCCCTGGCTCTGTTCCGCGGCGAGACGGTTGTTCTCGATGCCGGTGGCGACGACGCCGTAGTCCGGTATGCCCTGATCGTTGGTCCGCAGGGCGGTGGCGAGGTCGTCGGACAGGCGCCGTGTGGCGAGCCCCGGGGTCGTCGCGTCGGCGAAGGGGTCCACGAGGTGGTCGCCGAGTACGGCCACGGTGGGCCGACTGTCGCCGGTGGTGACGTCGATACCGGTGAGGATGTCGGTGAAGTAGCCCGAGACCACACCGGTTCCGGTGAACGCCGTGTTGGCGGTGTCCGCTGTGTGGTCACCCGAGCCGACGGCGCTGACGTACTGGGTCGCGGCGCTCGCCCAGCTGTGTTGGACGAGGTAGGGGGTGTCGTTGACCAGATGGAGGCTGATCATGATGCGTTTGCCCGGTGTCGCGGTGTAGTCGGCTGGGTCGCTGTACACCTCTCCTCCGACCGGTACGGTGACCGACTTGCTCCCCCCCGTTGAAGGTCAGGTCGGCGGGCGTCGCGGCTGGGACGGCTCCTGAGAGCTGGGTGGCCAAGGTGGCGTGGTCGATGGTCAGCGGGGTACGTCCGCGAGCGTTGGAGAGCCGGATACGGACACTGGAGCCCGCCAGGCTGGGGTCGGCGGAGATACGGAAGGTCTGGTCCTTGTAGTCGGTGCCCTCGTAGTTGAACGAGCCCTCGTTCGGACTGCTCCACGCGCCGGTCCACTTCGAGCCGCCGGAAGCCGCGGACGTGTCGCGGACGGTCATGCCGAACAGGTGCAGCCCGGGCGTGTACTTACGGGCGGCGTCACTGAGATCGGGCAGGGTGACGGAGCTGACCTGGACACCGGCCTTCAGCGGGACGGCGAAGGCGTAGATGTTGGTGCTGCGCGTTTCCTGAGTTCCGGTCGAGAGATTGCGATGGGGGAGGGTGATCGCGGCGAGGGCGTTGGAGCCGTAGACCCAGTCCGGGACGGTCAGGTGGTAGGCGTCCGTGGTGCCGTCCGCGTAGGTGATCGAACCGTAGGGCCCACCCGCTTGGCAGTCCTCGTACTGTCCGTTGCCGAGAGTGCATCCGGTGCCGCTGACGGAGGTGCCGTCGGGGACGACGGGACTGGAGTAGTCGTCCCCGGCACGGTCGGAACTGACGAAGCCGTAGGTGGAGAAGCCGAGGAACACCAGGGCACCGCCGGCGCCGTTCATCTGGATGGTCTGGTTCGCGGCCATCACGTTGTCGCCGCTGCTGGATGTGAAGGAGGGCAGTGTGAAGGAGGCGCCGTCCACAGTGACCTTGCCGCCGGGTTGCCAGCCCGCGGCCTTCAGGTCCTGGAGGGACATGGTGGCGCCATAGCCGTCCGCGTCGGCCGCGGCCTTGGTGCTGTCGTCCGTGACGGCGGTGTTGTTGAAGGCGGCCTGAAGACTGGCGTACGTCTTGCCGACGTGCCCCAGCGCGGTGAACTGGTACTGCTGCTGTGTGGACACGTTCCCGGCGGAATCGACCGCGTAGACGTAGAGGGTGTGGGTGCCGGGGGCGGTGGGGGTGACGGAGACGGTGGCGCTGTTACCGGACGCGGTGGCGACCTGCGAGGCCGGTGTGTTGGAGGTGGGCGGGGTGGCGTCCAGGCCGTAGAGGAACTTGGTGGCGCTGTTGGTGGTGAGGGTGAATTTGCCGGGTGTACCCGCCGCGGTGACGCCGGATCCGTCCTCCGGGTAGAGATCGTCCGCGTCGGTGACGGTCGGCGCGGCCGGGGCGGTGAGGTCGACGTTGAAGTGGCAGGTGGAGGAGGTCGCGCTGGTGTCCTTGCCGTCGCTGGCGGTGACGCTCCAGCTGACCACGTCACCCGTCTTCAGGGCACTCATGAAGGTGGCGGAGAGCTGTTTTGGCGCGTTCTGGCCGCTGGCGACGGTGGCACTGGCGGTCGTCGTGGCCGTGGCGCTGTTGACCCAGTATTTGTAGGTCGCGGCCAGCGCGTCCTTGTCGCCGTCGCTGACGACGGCGTTCAGGGTCGGGGGAATGGTCGCCAGGGTCTTCCCGATGACGGGATACGGCGTCGCTGTGCCGCAGCCGACCGAGTGTGTGCCGAACTTCGCAGCCAGACTCGCGGGCTTGGCGGGAACGTGGTTGTACTCGATGGACATGGACGGGTTGTTGGCGAACCGCTTGAAGTAGTTGCCGTCGCTGCTGCTTTCCTGGCTGTTGACCAGGGCGAACGTCCAGCTCGTGTCCTTCGCGGCAGCCTTGTTGGCGATGGTGGAGGTGACGGAGAAGCCGCCGGACGGCTCGCTGGTGCAGGCGGGGCCGAAGCTCTGGGTTTTCAGCAGGGTGGAGAGGGCCGGCCGGTTGTTCCAGGTGGTTCCGGAGCTGATGGCTCCGGTGAGGTAGAGCCTGACGTCGGAGGTCAGGCTGCAACTGGCCGAGTAGTTCTCTTTGACATCGACCGTGGCGGCCACGATGTGGGTGCCCCAGACGGCGGAGGGGATACCGAGCTGGAAGTAGGAGCGCTCGTCGCCGATGCAACCGGACCAGCTGTTGTAGCCGACACCGGGATCGCCGTACTGGGTGGAGTCGTAGTTCTTCGCCGAGGGGCAGCCCTGCTGAGTCTCCGCATAGTGCTGTTTGCTGCCGGTCGCATAGTGCGGGTTCCATGCGGGGTCGATATAGACCGGGTACTGGGTGGACGAACCGGTGAGCAGGTCCCGATCCGGGGTGAGGGAGAGTTCGTTCCCGTTGACGTCGTCGGCGACGTGGGCGACCTGCGCGCCGATCCCGGGCACAGGGGCGGACGTCGTGGTGTCGTCGGTGTCGGCTTCCGCGGTGAGCCTGTGGGCGTTCGCGGCGGACGACGAGGAGTCCCACATCACTGGTTGCGGCGCGCTGAACATCACTTGGCCCGCCGCTGTGGCGGCCTGGAGATTGTCGTGTCCGTCGTCGGACACCGCCACACCGGTGGCGTGGGTGGTCAGTTTCAGGGTGGCCAGCGCAGGATCCGCGGCGGCCTCGGCGGTCTTGACGACGATGAGTTCGGAGAAGCCGCCGAGGGTGTCTGCGGTGAGCCGCAGGTCCACGTCCTTGAGTACGTCGGCGTAGGTGACCGTGGCGCCGGACACGGTCGGCTTGGGCAGGGACTGGGGCCAGGCGAAGGCGAGTTGAGCGGCGCCGCTCGTCATGGACACCAGTGGGTCGGTGCCACCTCCGGAAAACACGAGAGGCTCGGAGGCGGCCGCAGGGCTGTACGTGCCGTCGGCGTTCTCTTGCAGCGTGGCGTCGACAGGGACCCACGCACCGTTCCGGCGGACGCGTTCGGGCAGCAGAGTGGTCGTCCAGGTGACCGTGCCGGACGGGTTCGCCTGCACGGTGGCGGTCTCGGTCGTCAGCGCGTCCACCGTGACGGGGCTGCCGCTGTCGGCGGCGCGGCCCTGGGCGTCGGCCAGAGCGGCCTGCTGGTCCTTGGTCAACCCCGAGTCGTCCGGGGCCCGTGTGGTGCCCAGTGGCCCTTCCGGGGTGGTCTCGGGCAGGGCCGGTGCCGGCGTGGACACGGGCATCGCACCACCGTCGTCCGTGGCGGTGGCTGGCATCGCGCTGACCAGGGACAAGGACATCGCGCCGACGACCGCCATCAGGAGAAACCGGCCTGTAAATCTCTCGGACATTTACCCCCCAAGTCGAGTCCGAATACGAGGCAGGAAATAGGCGCGAGGAGGTTAACCACATTCTTGTCCCGCCCACAACCAGTGGCTGGAAAGTGCCTTTGGCTGTGCGTCACTTGGTGAGAGCGAGAAGGGTTCATGGGTATCTCCATACCCGATCCTTACCGTGAGGGTCCTGCGGAATTGAATTACGTCCTGATCGAATAACCCCTCGGCAGTCACGCTGAATTGGGGGGTTCGTGGTGCGTCGTAATGCGCTGTGGCCGATTTACGGGCAGACCATGCGGTTGCACCGAAGATCGACCCTGTGGGTCATCGCCGTCGCCGCACTCGGACTCCTGGCGGGACTCCTCCTGCCGCAGGCTGCCCTCGCCGACACGAAGAACCCGAACTACCTCGTCAAGGCCGAGAAGGAAAAGCCGGTACCGGTGTCGCCCGTCAAGGGCAACGCGGCCAAGGTGCCTTCCATGGCCCGGTGGAACTCTGCCGAGGCGCACCGGACCTGGCCCGCCAAGGGGGCGGCCGATGTGGCGGTTCCCGCGCACGGGGCCGCGCGGACCGACAGCGTGCCGGTGACCGTCGCCGCGGCGGGCGGCGCGCACGGGGCGGCGGCAGGAACCCGCGTGCACGTGTCGCTCCCCGGGCAGATGGCCGCGCAGCAGCTCGGAGTCCACGGTGTGGTCTTCACGGTACGACCGGACCAGGCCGGCACCGCCCAAGTCGGTCTGGACTACTCGGCGTTCAGGGACGCCTACGGCGGTGACTGGGCCGGTCGGCTGAGCCTCGTACAGCTTCCGGCCTGTGCTCTGACGACTCCACGGTCCGCTGCCTGCCGCGAGCAGACCCCGCTGACCTCGACCAACGACGCGAAGGCCCAGACGGTCTCGGCCGCCGTCCCGCTGTCCGCCTCCGCACAGCCCACGGTCCTCGCCGCAGAGGCCACCGCCTCGGGTGGCGGCGGCAGTTACGCGGCCACCTCCCTCGCCCCGTCCGGCCAGTGGTCGGCCGGCGGTTCGAGCGGCGCCTTCACGTACTCGTACCCCATATCGGTGCCCGACGTCCCCGGCGGTCTGACCCCGAGCGTATCCCTGGGCTACAGCTCGCAGAGCGTCGACGGCCGGACGACCTCCACCAATGCCCAGTCCTCCTGGATCGGCGACGGCTGGGACTACTCACCGGGCTTCGTCGAGCGCGGCTACGCCTCCTGCTCCGACGACGCGGCGAACGGTACGCCGAAGACCTCCGACGAGTGCTGGTCGGACGATGTCGACACCCTGACGCTGTCGCTGAACGGCTCGTCCAACACGCTTGTCCACGACAAGGACTCGGGCACCTGGCACCCGCAGGGTGACAACGGCGAGAAGATCGAGTTCAAGTCCGACACGGTCAACGGCGACAACGACAACGAGTACTTCGTCGTCACCACGGCCGACGGCACGAAGTACTACTTCGGCCTGAACCGTCTGCCCGGCTGGACCACCGGTGCCGCGACCACCAACTCGGTGTTCACCACACCGGTCTACGGCAACGACACGGGCGAGCCCTGCCACGCCGCCGCCTTCGCCGACTCCTGGTGCCAGCAGGGCTACCGATGGAACCTCGACTACACCGTCGACCCGCACGGCAACGCCGTCAGTTACTGGTACACGCCGGAGACCGGCTACTACGGTCGGGACAACTCCACCACCCCGACGCCGTACTCCCGCGGCGGCTACCTCGCCAAGATCCAGTACGGTCAACTGGCCGGGAAGGTCTACGACGGCACCGCACCGGCCGCCGCCCAGGTCTTCTTCGACACCTCCGAACGCTGCCTGGCCGACGCCGACTTCGACTGTGCCGCGGCCAAGATGACGACGGCGAACGCCACGCACTGGCCGGACGTCCCCGTCGACCAGACCTGTGCGTCGACGGGCACCTGCGCCAACCACGGCCCGTCCTTCTTCACCACCCGACGCCTGACCGGCATCCGCACCCAGGTCCTGGTCGGCACCGCCTACCAGGACGTGGACGCCTGGGCACTCACCCACAGCTTCCCGTCGACCGGTGACACCACCACCCCGTCGCTGTGGCTGAGCCAGATCGTGCACACCGGCAAGGACGGCGGCAGCCTGGACCTGCCGCCGGTGAAGTTCGCCGGGCAGGCGCTGGCCAACCGGGTCGACGGACTGGACGGATACCAGCCGATCACCCGCTACCGCCTCACCACGGTCACCACCGAGTCCGGTGAGGTGATCACGGTCAACTACACCGGACCGCAATGCCATCGCACGGGCACCGCGGTCCTGCCGTCCAGCCCGGACGCCAACACCTACCGCTGCTATCCGCAGTACTGGACCCCGCCGGGCCAGACCTCCCCGCAGCTGGACTGGTTCAACAAGTTCGTCGTCAACTCCGTTACGGCACAGGACCCGACGGGTGGCGGGCTGCCCGTGCAGACGTCGTACAAGTACATCGGCGACCCGGCCTGGCACTTCAACGACGACCCGATGACCCAGGCCAAGTACCGCACCTGGAACCAGTGGCGCGGCTACGGCACGGTCGAGACCCGCACCGGCACGTCCCCCGCGACGATCACCCTTTCCCGGGAGACCTTCTTCCGGGGCATGGACGGCGACAAGACCTCCTCGGGAACCCGCAGCGTCACCCTCGACGACTCCGCGAGCGACGACCCGCAGAAGGACTCCGACTGGCTGGCGGGCCAGACCTTCGAGGCCCAGTCCTACGACGGTGACGGCGGCGACCTGCTCTCGGACGGCGTCACCGACCCGTGGAGTTCGGCGGCGACGGCCACACAGCCCCGTACGAACGCGGGCCTGGATCCGCTGGTCGCCCACCGCACCAACATCAAGCGGGCCCGTACTGTCACCACCAAGGCGGACGGCACCGGGCGTACCACCGAGGTCGACTACACGATCGACGGCGCGACCGGTCTGCCCACGGCCGTCGACGACCTGGGCGACACCTCGACATCCACCGACGACAAGTGCTCCCGCACCTGGTACGTCCAGGACGCCTCGGGCGCCAACCTGCCGGTACCGCGCCGGGTCCAGGAAGTCTCCGTCTCCTGCTCGACGACCCCCGACTACACGAAGGACCTGCTCAGCGACGACCTGACGTTCTTCGACAACTCGACGGACAACAGCGCGGTGCCCAGCAAGGGTGACGTGACGATGGTGCAGAAGGCCGACTCGGTCGCCGCCGACGGCACGATCCACCGCGTCACGGCTCTGCAGAACACCTATGACAGCTACGGCCGCGAACTCACCGAGACCGATGCGGACGGCCGTACCACGACCACGGCCTACACCCCCACGACCGGCGCGGCCCCAACTTCCGTCAAGGTCACCCAGCCGAAGGTCACCGGTCAGACGGCCGGGTTCGCCACCACGACCACGCTCGACCCGGCCCGTGGCCTGGAGTTGAAGACCACGGACGCGGCGAGTTACTCCACCACCAGTACCTACGATCCGCTGGGCCGTCTCACCGCGGTGTGGAACCCTGGCTTCTCCACTGCCAACAACCCCAACAGCAAGTTCAGTTACAGCCTTTCGCCGTCGGTACCGTCCACGGTCACCACCCAGACCCTCACCGACGACAACGCCTACCGCACCTCCGTCTCGATCTACGACGCGATGCTGCGTCCCCGCGAGACGCAGACGGCGACGGTCGACGGCGGTCGCACGATCACCGACACCGTCTACGACAGCCATGGCTGGGCGGTCAGTTCGTCCGACGCCTACTACAACACCGGTGCTCCTTCAGGCACGTTGGTCGACGCCGCGGACAACCAGACCCCATCGCAGACCGGAACGGTCTACGACGGCGCGGGCCGGGTCACCGCCTCGATCGCCTACCACTTCGCCTCGGAGACATGGAGTACCACCACCGCCTACCCCGGCTCGGACCGTGTCGACGTCACGCCGCCCGCGGGCGCGACCCCCACCACGACGTACAGCGACGCCCGCGACCAGCTGGTCAAACTGCTGCGCTACCACGGCACCACCCCCACCGGCGCCGCCGACACCGTCACCTACTCCTACGACGCGGCCGGCCACCAGACCGGTCAGGACGACGGCCAGGGGAACACCTGGAACAGCCACTACGACCTCCTCGGCCGCCGCACCTCCCAGACCGACCCCGACACTGGTACATCCGGTTCGACGTACGACAACGCGGGCCAGTTGCTGACGACGACCGACGCGCGCGGCAAGACCATCAGCTACCAGTACGACGAACTCGGCCGTAAGAAAGCGGAGTTCGACACGACGGGCGGTGTGACGGCCGCAGCCGGCAACGAGTTGGCCGCCTGGACGTACGACACGCTGAAGAAGGGCAAGCCCACCTCGTCCACCCGCTATGTGGGCGGCACGAGCGGCACCGCCTATACCGAGAAGGTGCTCGGCTACGACAGCCACGGCTGGGTGCAGGCCACCGAACTCGTCATGCCGACGGCCGAGGGCGCGCTCGCGGGCAACTACATCCACCAGAACACGTACAACCTCACCGGCACACTGTCGAACTACACCGACCAGGACCCGACGGCCGTCAAACTGCCGGAGGAATCGGTCGGTTACACCTACGACGCCTTCGACCGGCCCGTCGCGGTCGGCAGCGGCACCGGTGGCTGGGCCTACGTCAACAAGCTCAGCTACACGGAGTTCGACGAGCCGTACCAGTTCACGTACGGCACGTCCGGCAACTTCGCCCAGCAGACCCTGAATTACGACGACCAGACCCATCGGCTGACCAACTCCACCACCATCACCCAGTCGGGCGCGGCGATCGCCGACAAGACGGCGTACTCCTACCAGCCGTCCGGAAACGTCACAAAGATCAGCGACAAGTTGGAGAGCGGTCAGACCGACACCCAGTGCTTCGCCTATGACTGGGCGCAGCGGCTGAAGTCGGCGTGGACGGCGACCGACGACTGCACGGCCACCCCGGCGGCGGGCAACTCCTCAACGGTGGGCGGGCCTTCACCGTACTGGCAGTCGTGGACGTACGACGCGACCGGCGCCCGTGCGAGCCAGGTGGACCACGACACGACCGGCACCGTGACGAAGGATGCGACGGCCTCGTACACCCCCGTCGCGTCGGGCGCGGGCCCGGCGCACGCGGTGGCCCGGGTCGACACGGTCGTACCGGGCGACTCGACGGCGAACACCACGAACGCCTACACCTACGACGCCGACGGCAACGTCCTCACCCGCACCACCCGCTCGGGTACCGACACCCTCACCTACGACGACGAGGGCGACCTGTCCGAGCTGGCGTCGACGGGGTCGGCGGGCGACACGAAGTACCTGTACGACGCCGACGGCGGCCTGCTGCTGCGCCGTAGCCCCGGCGCCACCACCCTCTACACGGGCGACGAGGAGATCACCCTCAAGTCCGGCGCCACCAGCGCCGACGGCGTGCGGTACATCTCCATCGCGGGCGAGACGGTGGCCACGCACTCCTCCGACGGCAAGTTCACGTACCTGGTCCCCGACCGCCAGGGCACCGGCACACTGCAGATCGACTCGCAGACGCAGCAGGTGGTCCGCCGCCAGTACAAGCCCTTCGGCGAGACGCGGGACCAGTCGGGTACTTGGGTCGGGCAACAGGGATACGTCGGCGGGGTCCAGGACGACAACACGGGCCTGACGAACCTGGGCGCCCGCGAGTACGACCCCACGATCGGCCGCTTCCTCAGCCCGGACCCGGTGCTGGACCCGGGTGACCCCCAGTCGTGGAACGCCTACGACTACGCCGCGGACACACCCGTCACCGCCTCCGATCCCAGCGGGACCTGCGCGGACATCGACTGCCCCACCCGCAACTGCCCCGCCTGCCTCAACTACACGCCGGGTCACCCGACCCAGCAGGCGATGCACGACTACGCGGGGTCGGGCAGCACGCCCAGCAACACCAAGGCGTATGCCAAGCAGTACAAGGCGGACATCAGCAACTCCACGGCTCATGCGCAGGCGGAACAGCGTGCTCTGGAGCGGCAGAAGGCCACGGCGGACGCGGCGGTCGCCGCGGCCAGAAGACAGGCCTCGGGTTTCAAGCACCAACTGCTCAGTCTCGTCGCGGACGTCCTCGGTCTGACCGACGCCTACAACTGCTTCACCAAGGGCGACGTGATGGGGTGCATCAACACGGCCCTGACGGCGGTCCCCTGGGGCAAGGTCTTCAAGGCGATCAAGGTCGGTGTCGAGGCCTTCAAGGTCTGGCGTGCTCTGGACCGGGCGTACACCGCGGTCAAGGACGCGGAGGAGGCGGCCAAGGTCGCCGAGGACGCGGTGCAGGCCGAACGCTTCCTGTCGGAGGCGGGATCGGCGGAGGAAGCGGGGGCCGAGGCGGTCGAGGCGTGTACGGTGCACAGCTTCGTGCCCGACACCGAGGTCCGGCTCGCCGACGGCACGTCGAAACCGATCAGCAAGGTGAAGGCCGGGGACACGGTCCTGGCGACGGATCCCCAAACGGGTGTCACGGCCCCTGAGAAGGTCCAGCGGGTCATCGTCACGAAGACGGACAAGGACTTCACGACGCTGACCCTGTCCACGGCGCCGACCCGCGGCCCACCGCAGAAGTCCTCCCCCACCGGCAAGACCCTGACCACCACCTGGCACCACCCCTTCTGGGACGCCACCCACCACCACTGGACCGACGCCCACGACCTGACGCCGGGCACGAAGCTGCGGACGGCGGCCGGGACGACTGTCACGGTGGTGGGGGTCCGGAACTTCCACCAGAGCGGGACGACTTACGACCTGACCGTCGGCGGGTTGCATACCTACTACGTACTCGCAGGCTCTACCCCAATCCTTGTCCACAACTGTGGGCCCAGGGTATTCGCGGTGGATTCCGCCGGGGAAACCACCATTCTTCCTGTGCACGAGATCGACTCGGCCGCCCACGCGCCGCAGGCGGCGAACTTCCTCAAGGCTGTAAGCAATGGTGCTCCGGCTATCGTCACCAGGAGGGGCGGGGGTGAAGCAGCTGCCCGAGCCGCGAGGCGTCAAGCACAAGCGCATGCTCCCAGGCCCCGCCAGTTCGCTGCTAATGCAACGTGGGAGGAGTATCCTTTCGCTTCAACGGTAGAGGGTGGAGCGGGTGCAACCCTTACCCTTTCCCCAGGGTCGATTAATTCCAGTCATGGGTGGGCCTTGAAAGAGTTCTATCGGACTGCGGGTGTCGGTCCCGGAGACCAATTCGCGGTCAAGGTTCGCTGAGGAGTACGGACGGGCATGCTTGATGAATTGATCAGGGAGTTGTGGGGCGAGGCGGAAAGGCTTCGACTTCCCGTGGTGGCGCATAGGAAGGCCGGAGCCTCGACCGCTCTCCTGGAACGGTATTTCGGTCAGTCAGTCCCTTCGGATGTCGCAGCATGGTTCCGTTGGTGCGATGGTGTGGCCTATCTTCCCGGGCAAACTCAGAATGATGCTGCTCTCGTTCCTGGGTACGAGCCGCTCTCTGTCACCGAATCCTCCGCGATGAGACGTGATCAGCTGCCGCATCCACTTCTGCTGTCGACTTTCTTCCCAATGCTGGGCACAGGTGGGGGTGACTTTTATGCGGCGGCTTATGAGCTCGAAACAGGGCGATCGCATATTGTCAGTGTTGTGGTTGGTGAGGATTTCAGGGTCGCCTACAGGAGTGTGGAGCAAATGATCGAGACCCTTATCGCCTGTTACCGAGAGGGCGTTTTCTTCGTCGATGAAGACGGTGTCTTTCAAGCGGACGATGAGCGCTGGATCCAGAAAGAGATGGAAGCGGTTGGCTTTATGTGAAGTCAACCGGCGCTCGCTCAGCGAGGATGCGCTTGGGTGATCTCGGATTCACCTTTGAAGATGCCTGTATCTGGCACTATCTTCCGGGGTCTGCGGGACTGGTCTGGGTCTCGCGTGTCCGTAACTCACAGTGGTGGTGATCTGCGGGGACGTCATGGCGTTGCGGGTGGTGCTGGCGACATCGTTGTGGTGCAGATCACATGCGGAGGTTTGTGGAGTGGCGTAATGCCGAGGGGGCCAGCGGGGTCTCTCAGGGCACAGGGGTCGTGTCCGGCCGCTGTCGCCCCGCCCGAATCGGAGTCCCTCTATGTACGTCAGCATCCAGCAGCCGACCGGTGCTCGGCTGGTCACCGGTACCGGGCAGGAGATCGCTGTTCCTGTGAGTCTGCGGTACACCTCCGGTGATCCGCTGGCTGTGCATCTCGACTTTCCGGCGCATGTGACGCTCGACGGGGAGGGGACTACCTGGACGTTCGCTCGGGTGTTGTTGGGGGAGGGGCTTCGGGGGGTCGCCGGGGTCGGGAGTGTGCGGGTGCGGCCGTGTGGGGACGAGCACACGTACGTCGAGTTCCACGCGGCTCAGGGCGTTGCCCGGCTGCGGTTTCTCGCCGCCGATCTGGTTCGCTTTCTCGCCCGTACGTACACCGTGGTCGCCGCCGGCGAGGAGGCCGTCGGTGCTGAGCTGGACCACGGGCTCGTGGCGCTGTTCGGAGGGCGGGTCTGATGCGGGGCGGGCCGCTCTCCGCTCCGCAGGCGTACGCCCTCGGGCACCGGCTCCGCGAGGTCCGCGAGCAGCGGGGGCTGACGCGTGGTCAGGTCGCCGACGCCTCCGACCTCTTCCCCACCTGGATCTCCCAGATCGAGGGCGGCGAGGTGCACGACCTCGCCACCGTGCGCGCCTACGCCGACGCCCTCGGCGCCCGCGTCATGGGGACACGCGCCGTGCGGATACGGCGTTCCTGACCACCCGTACGAGCAGTCCGGCGTCGACGAAAGGGGCCGTCGGCGTCGGTTCGCTGTACCAGCGCAGCGGCCAGGTGTTCCCGTCCAGCGCCGGGATCCCGATGTACGTGACGGAACGGTCCCCTCGGGCTCCGAAGCGCTGCACTCCCAACGGCCACTGCTGTCTCCGTACTTCTCCCGGTGCCAGCAGGAAGTACATCCACCGGTACCCCGTCACCTCGCACACCACCGGGCCCGCGTCCCCGTCCGTCGCCTCGATCATCCGTGACGCGGCGACCTCTCCCCGTACCCCCTCGATCCGTACGGCGTCGAAGTGCACGCCCGCGAGGCGGAGTTGGTGGCCCGATGCGGGGACCCACTCGAGCGGGTCGAATACGTTCGTCATGGTCACACCGTGGCGGTCACGGAGCTACGCTCGGTAGCGACTGAGGTGATACACGGCGGGGTGTATCGGTCGGAGGTGCGTGCTGTGTCCCAGACGCCGGTGAACTGGCGCTACGGCGGCAACCAGATGAAGCGGTGGCGTCTGAAGGCCAATGTGACCCGCGAGGAGCTGGCCGCCGCGTCCAACTACTCCCCGGACACCATCAAGTCGATGGAACAGGGCGTACGGATGCCGACGCCGCGCGTGCTGGACGTGGCCGACGAGCTGTGCCGGGCGGAGGGGTTGCTGAGCGCGGCGAAGGAGTACTTGCAGCGGGAGAAGTTCCCGAAGCGAGCGCAGGACTTCATGGAGCGGGAGAAAGAGGCGATCAGCTTCTGGTCGTACGAGGCCGGACTGATCCCCGGGCTGTTGCAGACGAGCGGGTACATGCGGTCCCTGATCGAGGGCCATGTTCCGCCGCTGGACGAGGAGACGGTGGAGCAGCGGATCGCGGCCAGGGCGGAGCGGCAGGCCATCCTCACGGATCGCACCCCGCCGGTGGCCTTTGCCTTCATGATCTACGAGGCTGCCCTGCGGCTCCCCTTGGTGGATGACGCACAGCTCCGGCACCTGCTGGCGATGTCGGAGCTTAGGAACGTCGTGGTGCAGGTGCTGACGTTCGAACGGGCCGTTCCCTGCGCGGGGATGGGGCCCATGATCTTGCTGGAGAACGGCGGCTACGAGCGGTTCGCCTATACCGAAAGCCAGTTCATCAGTGACCTGTCGGCGGATCCGGACGTGGTCCGGCGGGTGACCGAGCGGCTTGGCATGATTCGTGCCGAAGCCCTCAGTCCCGCTGAGTCGGCCCGACTCCTTGAGAGCATGGTGAAGCACCGTGACTGACCAGATGACGTGGTTCAAGTCCAGTTACAGCGACTCCGAAGGCGCCGCCTGCCTCGAAGTCGCGTTCGCCTCCCGTGTCCACGTCCGAGACTCCAAGAACCCCTCCGGCCCCGAACTCCACCTCGCCCCGTCCGCCTGGAAGGCCTTCGTTTCCGCAGTTCGGCCCGGGGCTTGAGCCTCGGGCTTCGAGCTCTTCCATGGGTGTTCCTGGGTGGTGAAAACCAACCCAACCAACCAGGTCTGTACGTGAGTTGAGGCGCCGTCGCTCGAAAGGGTGACGTTCCGTGATCGGCTTGCGTCGCTGTGTAAAGGCGCTCTAGGTTCGCGGCACACAAGCAAATAGTTCGGCCCCGGTCGGTGCGCCAACACCGGCTCCGGGGCCTGACCTACAGATCGAATCGAGACTTCGACCGTGGCTTACGCCCAGCCTAGTGCTGCCCTGCCTTCCCCGTCTCACCCCATGGCCAAAACGGGTTACGGCAAACGCTCCGCAGGTGACGAAGACCCGCACGCCGACCCGGACTTCGCACACCTGAGCCCCCGTGACCGCGAGATCGCCCTCTTCGTCGATCACCTCGAAGACGGCCACGCGATGGGCTACAAGGCGATCGCCGCGGCCCACCCCCGCTACGGCCAGCAGGCCGTCCGGAGTTCGCTGGGGCGCATCACCGTCGCCGGCCATCTGCGCTGGATCAGGGAGCACATCACCGTCGAGGACAACTCGATGCGCTGGGTGACCCGCACGTACTGGTCGCGGACACCCAGGTCGCCCGAGTGGTGGGCCGACTTCGCGCGGGAGCGGCACGGCAAGGACGTGACCGACCAGCACATGCCGGGACTGGCGCGTGTCGAAACGGTGGACGAGTCCGTCGCGTGCGGCGAGGAGCCGTGCGCCGAGGAGCCGAGCGCCGCCTACCGGACCCTCGCCGACGTGCGTACGGCCGACCCGCGGATGCCGCTGTCCGACGGCGACTGCCGTTCCCTCGAAGCTCTCGCCGCCGAGTGGCTGTCCCGTGGCGCGACGGCCCACGACATCACCGAAGCCCTGACCGACGGGCTGCCGCCCGCCGTCACCAACCCGGGCGGACTCGCCCGCAACCGACTGGAGAGCAAGATGCCCCCGAAGAAGGCGAAGATCCGGCAGAAGGCCGCCCGCCGTGCCCGTGTGACCCGCGTGATCATGGCCTGCGGTCTGTGCGACGCGGACGAACGGACGACGGAGATCGTAAGCGGGCTGTGCCGGGAGTGCCTGGCGGAGATCGAGGCGGAGGGACCGGTGTACGGAGCCGTCCCGGCGACGTTCCTCCCCGGCCCGCGGGACGGAGGCGGTCTGCCCGGTGCCGACGAGGTCATCGACGTCACCGAGCGCGTGGAGGCGCTGCGCCGCGCGGCGGGGTTGCGGTGAGCGTGCAGGACGTGCCGGTCGGGGCACCATGGAGTCGAGGAGGCGACGCCATGACCCCCAGGACCGAGCATCGGCCGCAGATGTCCGTCGAGGAGTTCGAGGAGCTGGAACGCCATGCCCCGGAGACGGTGCGGCTGGAGTTCATCAGGGGGAAGGTCCAGGTCAAGCCGGTGACCGACGGCAACCACGATCAGATCGTCGCTTGGCTTCAGCGGCTGTGCATGCAACACCGTCCGGAACTTTGGCTCTACGGAGACCGAGGGATGAAGGTCGAGCGCTACCGCAAGGGACGGGCGCGACCCGACGGCGTCCTCGCGCCCTTCGGGTTCCCGGTGGGGCACGGAGACTGGTCCGAGGCGGCGGGCGTGCTCATGGCGGTCGAGGTCACTTCGCACGACTCCGACACCCATCAACGTGATCGAGTCGACAAGCCCGACGGCTACGCGGCGACCGGTATCCCCGTCTACCTCCTCATCGACCGCGACGACTGCACCGTCACCGTCTTCACCCATCCCGAGGACGGTCGTTACCGTCAGCAGGTCAACAAGCCGTTCGGGGCGACCGTGCAGCTTCCCGAACCCGTGAACATCCTTCTCGACACCGAGCCTCTCAAGGAGTTCGTGGAGGGCTGAGTCACAGGCCCCACAGGCCTTTTGTTACGGCCGTCAGCCCGCCTGCGAGTGCCAGGAGGAGTACGAGCAGGCGGGTCCGGGGCTCCGGTAGGTGGCCCGCCAGGGTGCGGCCGAGCAACGCGCCTGTCGTCATCGCCGTCACCACCGTCGCCCACTGTGTTCCGGTCAGGTCCGGTACGCCGTTCGACGCCACCGAGAACGCGTTCACCAGCACGCCGTAGAACATCGCGTTCGGGACGAACTCCCGTACCGGCCAACCCGCGTTGAGGGCGTACAGGGAGATCGGGGGGCCGCCCACGCCTGCCGCCGAGTTCATGAAGCCGCCCGCCGCGCCCGCCGCGATGGCGCCTCTCGTGCCGTGCAGGGCCGGTACGCGGATGCCGCGCATGACGAGCAGGGTCGCCGTGGTCACCAGGGCGCCCATGACCAACAGGAGCCAGGGCTCGGGGAGTTGGTGGGTGACCCAGGTGCCCGCCGGGACCGTGCAGGCCGCTGCCGCGCACAAAGGGGCCATCGAGCGGAGTCGTACTCGGCGCCGGCCGCCCAGCAGACCCACCGAACAGATCGCCCCGGCCGCGCAGTTGGCCAGCACCACCCCCTCCACCGGGCCGAGCAGCAGGACCAGTGCCGGGACCGAGACCAGGGCGAAGCCCATGCCGGTGAGCCACTGCACGCAGGAGCCGAGCAGCACGATCGCCGCCAGCGGTACCTCGCCCGTCGTCCCCATGGTTCGGCATCCTCCGCCATGGAGGGTGGAGTCCGCTACACCCCCTTTCGGGAGTCCACTCCATCGTTGTGACCTGCGGAAACCGGGATTGTTGAGCTCAGAAGAAAGCAAGGGCTCCCGCCCCGACCGAAGGAAATGACATGAAGTCGCTGCTCGCCTCCAAGCCCGTTCTGTGGTTCCTCTTCCTGTTCAACCTCGCCGTCGCCGCGGTCGCGCCGTTCGTCGTGGACGGGACGCAGGGCATCATGACCGCCGTGGGGATGGGTGTGGTGTCGCTCGGGGCCGGTGTGAGTCTGCTGCGCGGCAAGTAGCCGTACGCATGCAGAGAGTTATTTGGACCGGTGCTGGATCTGCGTTGTATCTCGGCTGCACGGGCCCTAAACGGCCTGACGACAGGCTGGAGGCAGTTCGAAAGCAGCACCTCCCACCACCGCACCGGAGACAACGATGAACCGTCGTTCCATAACCAAGCGCGCAGCCGTCGTCACCGCCACCGCGGTCGTCGCCCTCGGCACGGTCGGCACCGTCGCGGCCACCGCCGGACCGAAGCCCGCCGCCAAGCCGAGCAAGGCGCAGATCGCCGGTCTCTTCGACCGGTGGAACGCCGCGCTCAAGACCGGCGACCCGGAGACGGTCGCGGACCTGTACGCCAAGGACGCGGTCCTGCTGCCCACCGTCTCCAACAAGGTCCGCACCGACCACGCCGGCATCGTCGACTACTTCGAGCACTTCCTGGCCAACAAGCCGGTCGGCAAGAAGGTCCAGACGATCGTCAACGTCCTCGACAAGAACTCCGCGATCGACACCGGCGTCTACGAGTTCACGCTCACCGACCCGAAGACCGGCGCGAAGAGCACCGTAGAGGCCCGTTACACCTACGAGTACGAGAAGCGGGGCGGCGAGTGGCTGATCGTCAACCACCACTCCTCGAAGATGCCCGAAGGGTGATCTCCACCCGCAACCCGCTCCCGGGCGCGTCCGCCAGCGTGACGGTCCCGCCGTCGTCCGACACGAGCTGTTTGACGACGGCGAGGCCGAGGCCGGAGCCGGAGCGCCCGGTCAGGCCCTGACCGCGCCAGAAGCGGTCGAAGGCACGGGACTTCTCGGAGTCCGACATGCCCGGCCCCTCGTCCACCACCGACAACACCACCGTGTCCGCCCTGGATTCGATCTCCACGGTGATCCTCCCGCCGTCCGGCGAGACCTCCAGGGCGTTCGAGAGCACGTTGTCCAGCACCTGGTCCAGATGACCGGGGCTGGCCAGCACCAGCAGCCGGCCGTCGGCACTCCCCCTGAGCGCGATGGTGACTCCGCGCTCGTCGGCGGCCGGCCTCCACACCGTGAGCCGTTCGTTCACGATGTCCTCAAGGACCAGCGGTTCGGCTGCGGTCACCTTCGCCTCGGCCCGTGCGAGGACCAGAAGTCCGTTGACCAGGCGGCTCATTCGGACCACCTCCGCGGTCGCCTGCTCCACGTCCTCCCGTACGAACTCGTCGTCCACGCCGTCCGCGATGTTGTCCAGCGACAGGCGCAACGCGGTCAGGGGGGTACGGAGTTGATGCGACGCGTCGGCCACGAAGATGCGCTGTGAGGCGACCAGCGTGTCCAGGCGTTCCGCGCCCTGGTTCAGGGTGCGGGCGAGCGTCTGCGTCTCCGGCGGGCCCGTCACCGGGGAGCGCGCGGTGAGGTCGCCGTCGCTGAACTTGCTTGCCATCGCGTTGAGTTCGCGCAGGGGGGCGGTGATACGGCGGGCCGCGTAGGCGCCGATCGCGGCGGCGGCCGCGAGCACGAGGACGGCGAGGCCGGCTCGGAAGCCCCAGATCTGCCAGAACCGTGTGGTCATGTCCGAGGTCGAGTAGACGATCCGTACGGCTGCGCCGTCCTGGGCGGGAACGGTGACCGTCAGCTCCTTGCCCCAGATGAAGTCGGAGCCCCAGTCGGTGGTCTCCTCACCCTTCTCCAGGGCTCGGCTCAGGGCATGGTCGGCCCGGGGCGCGGGCAGTACCGGGGCACAGCCGGCCGTTGGCGTCACCTGGACGTCGCCGGGTGTCTCCTCGCCGTACGCCGTGGCCACCCGCTCCAGGGCACCGCACGACGTCGAGTCGCCGTTGGCCAGCAGCAGCGCCATCGTCTTGGCCTCGCGCAGAACCGACTGCCTGGTGTCGTCGCGCAGTTGATCGGTGAGCGTGAAAGCCACAGGCACCGTGAACAGGAAGATCGCCACCGCGACCAGCAGGATGTAACTCCTGATGAGCTGCCGGTTCATGAAGCCCCGTCACCCTTGACGATCTCCAGCCGGAAGCCCACCCCGCGCACCGCCTCGATCGCGATGACGCCCGCGAACTTCCGCCGCAGCGCGGCCACATGGACGTCCAGCGTCTTCGTCGGCCCGAACCAGTTCGCGTCCCAGACCGCCTCCATGATCTGCTCGCGCGACATCAGCGCGCCCGGCTCCTCGGTGAGGAAGGCCAGCAGGTCGTACTCCTTGGGCGCGAGGGGCACCTCCTCGCCGTCCAGCCGGACCCGGGCCGCCTTGCGGTCGACGGTCAGCCGGGAGCCGTACCGGTCGGGCCCGCTCTCCGCACCGGGAGGACGGGGCTGCGCGCGCCGCATCACGGCCCTTATCCGCGCGATGACCTCCCGTACCCCGAACGGCTTGGAGACGTAGTCGTCGGCGCCCAGCTCCAGGCCGACCACCCGGTCCGTCTCGTCGCTGCGCGCGCTGATCACGATGATCGGCACGTCACCGCGTTCGCGCAGCGCCTTGCAGACGTCGAGGCCGTCGGTGTCGGGCAGGCCGAGGTCGAGGAGGACGACGTCGTAGGGGCCGTCGTGGCTCAGCGCCGCGCCGCCGGTGGAGACCCACTCCACCTCGAAGCCGTAGCGGGTCAGGCCGCGCCGCAGGGACTGGGCGACCGGCTCATCGTCTTCCACCAGGAGTACGCGCACGTGTCGAACCTTAAGGCTTGTGAGCATCCGCACTTTTGCCGCACACCCCGCCTGGGCAGGTGCTGACCTGGGCGTCCGGATCTCACCATGAGATCTCACCGTGAGTCTCACCATGCGATACCACAGAGGTGAAAATCGGACGCTCGTTAAACTGAGCCGACACATACGGACTGAGCGAGGAGCGCACGTGGGCCTTGTCGTGCAGAAGTACGGAGGCTCCTCCGTAGCCGATGCCGAGGGCATCAAGCGCGTCGCCAAGCGAATCGTCGAAGCGAAGAAGAACGGCCACCAGGTGGTCGTCGTCGTTTCCGCGATGGGCGACACGACGGACGAGCTGATCGATCTCGCCGAGCAGGTATCCCCGATGCCTGCCGGGCGTGAGTTCGACATGCTGCTGACCGCCGGAGAGCGGATCTCCATGGCGCTGCTGGCCATGGCGATCAAAAACCTGGGCCATGAAGCCCAGTCGTTCACCGGCAGCCAGGCGGGCGTCATCACCGACTCCGTCCACAACAAAGCCCGGATCATCGACGTCACGCCCGGCCGTATCCGCACCGCGCTGGACGAGGGCAACATCGCCATCGTCGCCGGTTTCCAGGGTGTGAGCCAGGACAAGAAGGACATCACCACGCTCGGGCGCGGTGGCTCCGACACCACGGCCGTCGCGCTCGCCGCGGCCCTGGACGCCGAGGTGTGCGAGATCTACACCGACGTCGACGGTGTGTTCACCGCCGACCCGCGGGTGGTGAAGAAGGCCCGGAAGATCGACTGGATCTCCTCCGAGGACATGCTGGAGCTGGCCGCGTCCGGCTCCAAGGTGCTGCTCCACCGCTGTGTGGAGTACGCCCGTCGTTACGACATCCCGATCCACGTCCGCTCGTCCTTCTCCGGACTGCCGGGCACCTGGGTCAGCAACGAGAAGCCCGAGTCGCAAGGGGACCAGCAGGTGGAGCACGCCATCATCTCCGGAGTCGCCCACGACGTCTCCGAAGCCAAGATCACGGTCGTCGGGGTCCCGGACAAGCCGGGCGAGGCCGCGGTGATCTTCCGCGCGATCGCGGACGCCGAGATCAACATCGACATGATCGTGCAGAACGTGTCGGCGGCGTCGACCGGGCTGACCGACATCTCCTTCACCCTCCCCAAGTCCGAGGGCCGCAAGGCCATCGACGCCCTGGAGAAGGCGAAGGTCGGCATCGGCTTCGAGTCGCTGCGCTACGACGACCAGATCGGCAAGATCTCCCTGGTCGGCGCCGGGATGAAGACCAACCCGGGCGTCACCGCCTCCTTCTTCCAGGCGCTGTCCGACGCGGGCGTCAACATCGAGCTGATCTCGACCTCCGAGATCCGCATCTCGGTCGTCACCCGCCAGGACGACGTCCCCGAGGCTGTCCGCGCCGTGCACAGCGCCTTCGGGCTCGACTCCGACAGCGACGAGGCCGTCGTCTACGGAGGCACCGGGCGCTGATGGCCGTCACCGGACGGCGGCCGACGCTCGCGGTCGTGGGCGCGACCGGGGCCGTCGGCACCGTCATGCTCCAGATCCTGTCCCAGCACGCGGACATCTGGGGCGAGATCCGCCTGATCGCCTCCCCGCGCTCGGCCGGCCGCAAGCTGGCCGTGCGCGGGGAGCAGGTCGAGGTCGTGGGTCTGACCGAGGGCTCCGAGGAGGCCTTCGACGGGGTCGACGTCGCCATGTTCGACGTACCCGACGAGGTGGCCGCGCACTGGGCGCCGGTCGCCGCGGCCCGCGGTGCCGTCGTCGTGGACAACTCCGGCGCCTTCCGGATGGACCCGGACGTGCCGCTGGTCGTCCCCGAGGTCAACCCGCACTGCGCCCGGCAGCGGCCGCGCGGGATCGTCGCCAACCCCAACTGCACGACCCTCTCCATGATCGTGGCGCTGGGCGCGCTGCACGCCGAGTTCGGCCTGCGCGAGCTGGTGGTCTCCAGCTACCAGGCGGTGAGCGGGGCCGGGAAGGCCGGCGTGGACACCCTGAGGCAGCAACTGTCCCTGGTCGCGGGCACCGAGCTCGGCACGCAACCCGGTGACGTACGGCGGGCCGTCGGCGACCACACCGGGCCGTTCCCGGAGCCCGTGGCGCTGAACGTCGTACCGTGGGCCGGGTCCCTGCGGGAGGACGGGTGGTCCTCGGAGGAGATGAAGGTGCGGGACGAGACCCGCAAGATCCTCGGGCTGCCCCGGCTGCCGGTCGCCGTCACCTGTGTACGGGTGCCGGTCGTCACCGTGCACTCCCTCACCGTCCACGCCCGCTTCGAGGGCGAGGTCACCGTCACCCGGGCCCGCGAGATCCTCGCCACCGCGCCCGGGGTGGTGCTCTTCGACAATCCGGCGGCCGGGGAGTTCCCCACGCCCGCCGACGTCGTGGGCACCGATCCGACGTGGGTCGGGCGGGTCCGGCGCGCCCTCGACGACCCCACCGCGCTGGAACTTTTCGTGTGCGGGGACAATTTGCGCAAGGGAGCGGCGCTGAACACCGCGCAGATCGCCGAACTCGTCGCGAGGGAGTTTCCGCAGGAAGTGTGACCGGGCCGATGGTCCGGACCACTTGAACCGGGCCGCTTCGCGTCCGAAGATTTGACTCCCCGTCCACCGCAACCAAGCGGCGGGCGGGGAGCGTCTTTGCGAACGCCCATTCAGGGGGCGCGGGGTCGCAGGGTGGAGCGTGGGGACGCTCCGGTATTCAGGACACAGGGGAAGAGCGGGTAGGGCATGAGCGCGTTTGACGCACGGTCAGTTGTGCTGCCTGAGAGAAGACGGCCGATCGCGTACAACCCTCCCGGGGGTGAGGGCGTCCAACTTGCGTGGCTCAGGTACTCGACTTCCGACCCCGCAGGCTCGGGGCGCCCGGCGGCATGCCGGTGATCGCCCCCATGCCCGCAGCGCGGCCGACCCGCATCCCGAACCAGCGTGACGGCGCCGAGGAAGCGGCGGCGGCCGGTACCACCGTCGACCACCTCACGGAGACCTACCGGGCGCACTACCGCTCGCTCCTCGGCCTCGCCGCGCTCCTCCTCGACGACACCGCCTCCTGCGAGGACGTCGTCCAGGAGGCCTTCATCCGCGTCCACTCCGCGCGCAAACGCGTCCGCGACCCCGAGAAGACCCTCGCCTACCTGCGCCAGACGGTCGTCAACCTCTCCCGCTCGGCCCTGCGCCGGCGCATCCTCGGACTCAAGCTGCTGTCCAAGCCGATGCCCGACATGGCGAGCGCCGAGGAGGGGGCGTACGACCAGCTGGAGCGCGACTCCCTCATCAAGGCCATGAAGGGACTGCAGCGCCGCCAGCGCGAGGTCCTGGTCCTGCGTTACTTCGCGGACATGACCGAGGCGCAGGTCGCCGATACGCTCGGTATCTCGCTGGGGTCCGTGAAGGCGTACGGCTCCCGGGGGATCGCCGCGCTGCGCGTCGCGATGGAGGCGCCGGCGTGAGCGGATCCAAGGACTCCGAGGGACGGCGCCATGAGCGCCATGAGCCCTACGAATGGCACGAGCCGACATGGGCGGCTGACCACAAGACGCAATCGCACGCTGGGAACGGAACTGTGAATCACGGCCCCGACGATCTGGGCTCCACGGGGGAGTTCGACTCGGACGAGCTGGCACTGCGACGACTGCTGCACCAGGCGGTCCAGGAGATGGAGCCGCGCGACGGCACCCTCGACCACCTGCGCAAGGCGGTGCCCGCGCGGCGGGCCCGCAAGCGACAGGCCCTCGTGGGGATGGCGGCCGCGGCCCTCTTCTTCGGCACCGCGATCCCCGCCGTGGTCCACGTCTCCTCCACGGACACCGGCGCCAACACCTCCAACGCCGGGCACGCCTCGCAGATGCAGGGCGGCGCGGGCCAGGGCAAGACCGAGGACGGCGGCGAGTCCACCTCCGGCGGCTCCTCCGGCAAGACCGAGGGCGCGGGCAAGGGGGAGTCCAAGGGCGACCAGAAGAACTCCGGCGGCAGCAGCACCGGCGCGAGCAGCGGTGCCGACCCCGCGGCCACCAGTGCGGCCGGGGCGCCGGTCTGTACGGCGGCCCAGCTGGGCACCCCGACGCCGACCACCGACGCGGCCGACTCCACCGGCGCGGTCTACGGCGCCTTCCGCGTCGCCAACGTCTCCTCCACCGCGTGCACCGTCACCGGTCCCGGGAGCGTGACGCCGACCGCGTCCGGCGCGGCGGACTCCTCGAAGATCAGCGCCGTCCGGCACGCCTCGGGCGACGCGGCGGCGAGTCTGCCCGACCCGTCCACCGAGGTCTCCCAGCTGGTCCTGCAGCCCGGGTCCGCCTACGACGTGAAGTTCGCCTGGGTGCCCTCCGCGAGCTGTCCCACGTCCGACCCCTCGACCGACCCGAGCCCCGACCCCTCGTCCTCCCCGGACACCTCGACCACCGAGGGCTCCTCGACCGGCGGCGACACCGGCACCTCCACCCAGCTGGTCACGGAGGACGGCACGACCGACGGCAGCGTCACGATCACCAACACCACGGCGCTGGGCTCCCCGTCGGCCTCGACGACGCTGTCGAACGCGTGCGCGGGGGTCGTCTACTGGACGGGGCTGCTGACCTCGTCGTAGGGGGTACGGCCCTCCGGCCGGGGGTTACTTACGGCCTTCCGGCCAGGGTTACGGTGATCCGCGCGCCCTAGGCGTTCTGGGCCGGTGCCCTCTCCTGCGGCGCCGGCTCGCTCTCGTCGTCCGGGGCCGGGAGCAGGCCCAGTTCCGCGTCGCGGACGAACTCCGCCTCGCGGCGGACCAGGCGGAACCACATGAAGACCACGAAGCCCGCGAAGACGAACCACTCGCCGGTGTAGCCGAGGTTCTGGAACGCCTTCAGGTCCAGGCCGGAGTCGGCGGGCGCGGTCGCGGGCACCGCCTTCATCCCGGAGTCGCCGGTGTCGAGGGTGATCCAGGCGTCGTACACGTCGTACGGCACGAGGTTGATCAGCGAGGCGGTGCTGATCGCCGCGGTCTGGCCGGCCGGGAGCCCGCCCTGGGCGCTGACGCCGTTGTCCCCGGGCGTCTCGGACGCCTGGAGCGCTCCGGTGACGGTGACCTCGCCCTTCGGCGGGGCCGGGACCTTCGCCGCGTCGGGGGTGCCGGGCAGCCAGCCGCGGACCACCGGCAGGGCCTTGCCGCCGTCGGTGCGCAGCAGGGTGAGGACGTAATAGCCCTCCCGTCCGTCCAACTGCCGGTCCGGGACGAGGAGTTGCCTGTCGTACCGGCCCGTCGCGGTGGTCTGCTTTCCGGAGGTCACCTTGTCCACCGGCAGCAGCTCGGCCAGCGGCCGCGCGGCCTCCCGCTCGTCCGAGGAGACCTGCGCCACGGCGGTGCGGTGGTCCTGCATCCGGTCCTCGAACCGGCTCAGCTGCCACGACCCCATGAACACACAGAAGGGGATGGCGAGCAACACGAAGACGTTGATGCCCCACCAGCGGGGTGTCAGCAGAAACCGGTACACACCTCCACGGTACGGGGGCGCCCTCGGGGGCCGGGGCGCGGGGTCAGAAGCGCTCGGTCAGGTGGTCCCGGCCCGCCGGGGGCTCGCACGGCGGCAGGGTGTAGACGACGTCCGCGGCGAGGGTGTCCGTGAACGCGCTCCAGTCACGGGCCACGGCCGACGCCTGGGCTGTTGGACCAGGTCGGAAGGGGTTTGGGTAAGCGGCCGGTAGAAGTTTTCCACAGGCTGGGGGCCCCGCCAGTGCATTGTCTGTGAGGGCAGGCAGTATGGGGTCATGACTGAGAGCAACGGGACCGCCGCGGCCGAGCGGAACGACGAGATGCCGGACTGGGAGAAGCGCTTCCGGGCGCCCCGGGTGTCCCTGCCCGACTGGGCGGAGGACGCCCCCGACCGCTCCTTGTTCGTGTCCAACGCCACCGGGACGTACGAGCTGTACGCCTGGGACAGAGCGACCGGCGAGCAGCGCCAGGTCACGGACCGGCCGAACGGCACGACGGACGGCGTGCTCTCCCCGGACGGCGCGTCCGTGTGGTGGTTCGACGACAAGGACGGCGACGAGTTCGGCGTCTGGCGCCGCCAGCCCTTCGAGGGCGGCCCCGACGAGCTCGCCGCGCCGGGCCTGGAGGCCTCCTATCCCGCGGGCCTGGCCCTCGGCCGGGACGGTCGTACGGCGGTGGTGGGCCGCTCCACCGACGAGGACGGCACCACGATCTATGTCGTGCGCACCGGCGAGGACCCCGTGGAGATCTACCGCCACCGCGAGTCGGCGGGCGTCGGAGACCTCTCCCACGACGGCTCGCTGATCGCGATCGAGCACACCGAGCACGGCGACGCGATGCACTCCGCGCTGCGCGTCGTCCGCCTCGACGGCACGGCGGTCACCGAACTCGACGACACCAAGGACGGCACCGAGGAGCTGGGCCTGGAGGTCCTCGGCTTCGCACCGGTCGACGGCGACACCCGGCTGCTCGTCGGCCACCAGCGCCGGGGCCGCTGGGAGCCGCTGGTGTGGGACGTGGCGACCGGCGAGGAGACCGACCTCGTCCTGGACCTGCCCGGTGATGTCGGCGCCGAGTGGTACCCCGACGGCACGGGCCTGCTGATCGCGCACAGCTTCGAGGCCCGCAGCGAGCTGTTCCGGTACGACCTGGCGAGCCGCGCCCTGGAGAAGGTGCCCACCCCGCCCGGCTCGGTCTCCGGGGCGACGGCCCGGCCCGACGGCAGCGTGGAGTACCTGTGGTCCTCGTCAGCCGAGCCGTCGGCGGTGCGGTCGACGTCCGGCGCGGTCGTTCTCGACCCGCCCGGTCTGAAGTCGCCGGGGTCGGTGGCGGTGGAGGACGCGTGGGTGGAGGGGCCCGGCGGCCGGATCCACGCGCTGGTCCAGAAGCCGGCGGGTGTGTCGGGGCCGTTGCCGACGGTCTTCGACATCCACGGCGGTCCGACCTGGCACGACAGCGACTCGTTCGCGGCGGGACCGGCGGCGTGGGTGGACCACGGGTACGCGGTGGTGCGGGTCAACTACCGGGGCTCCACGGGATACGGGCGGGCCTGGACGGACGCGCTGAAACACCGGGTCGGGCTGATCGAGCTGGAGGACATCGCGGCGGTGCGGTCGTGGGCGGTGGATTCGGGGCTCGCCGATCCCTCGCGTCTGGTGCTCACCGGTGGCTCGTGGGGCGGGTATCTCACGCTGCTCGGGCTGGGGACGCAGCCGGAGCTGTGGACCGTGGGGATCGCCGCGGTGCCGGTCGCGGACTATGTGACGGCGTACCACGACGAGATGGAGGCGCTGAAGGCGATGGACCGGACGCTTCTCGGGGGTACGCCGGAGGAGGTGCCGGAGCGGTTCGAGGCGTCGTCGCCGTTGACGTACGTGGACCAGGTGAAGGCGCCGGTGTACATCTCCGCGGGGGTCAACGATCCTCGGTGCCCGATCCGGCAGATCGACAACTACGTGAAGCGGCTGGAGGCGCGGGGGGCGGTGCACGAGGTGTATCGGTATGACGCCGGGCACGGGTCGTTGGTGGTGGACGAGCGGATCAAGCAGGTTCGGCTTGAACTGGACTTCGCTGCTCGGTATTTGGGGTAGTTCGTCGGGTGCGGGTGTGTGGGGGCTGGTCGCGCAGTTCCCCGCGCCCCTAAGCGGTGGGTGTCCTGGGCCTGCGGCCTAGCAGTTCTGCCAGACCCCGTCTTGTGGCTGCCAGCAGCACCCTGTCCGTGTTGCGCAGTACGTAGGTGTCCGGGAGGTCCCACACCAAGGTCCCGTCCGTTTCCAAGGCCAGGACCCTCCACGAACCCGCCCTGAACGCCTCGCCCACCCTTCTGCCCTCCAGTTGGGGGTGGCCCGCCACCTCCACCGCCGCGAAGAGCAGGACCCGGCGTTCCACCGGGAACGCGCCCAGGATCTGGCGGCCCATCATCGCGCCGGCGAAGGCGGGGGCGGCCAGGTGGGAGACGCTGCGGCTGCGGGTGGAGGCGAGGGGGTGGGCGGCGCGCAGGGTGCGGTAGACCGCCGTGGAGAAGTCGTCGTCGTACAGGCGCAGGACGACCCGGAGGTCGGGGCGGACCGCGCGGGCGTACAGGACCGCCTCCAGGTTCGTGGTGTCCGCGCTGGTCACCGCGAGCAGGGCGTGGGCGCGGTGGATCTTGGCGGCTTCCAGGACGCCGTCCTGGGTGACGTCGCCGAGGACGACCGGCACCCGCAGCCGGCGGGCGACGGCGAGGCCGCGGGCCTCGGGGTCGGACTCGACGCAGACCACGGGGATGTTCAGCTCCCGCAGCCGGGTCAGCACCCGGGTGCCGATCTTGCCGAGGCCGAGCAGCACGACATGGCCGCCGAGACCGCGGGGCGGCTTGCGCAGGCCGCCCGCGGTACGGAAGGTGCCGAGCGCCTCCAGGACCGCCGCGAGGAGCACCGGGAGGAGGAGCAACCCGACCAGGCCGGAGAGGAGTTGGAGGATCTGGCGGCCCACGGACTCGCCGATCGCCGGGTCGTCGATGGCGAACAGGTCGAGGAGGGTCAGGTAGAAGGCCCGTAGCGGATGGATACCGGTCACCAGCCACAGCGCGACGGCGAGCGCCACCACGCACCCGACCATCCCGGCCAGCGACCACCGCAGCCGCCGTGAGAACAGCGAGCCGAACCACGGCATCACACCGCGTCCGACGGGCAGGGCGGGTCCGGCGTACGACACCTGCTCCAGGACCACGGTCCCGCGGTCGTCGCCGGCCCGGACCGTCGCCGCGTCCGGCAGCAGCGCGGGGCCCTGGTCGCCGCCGGGGTCGGTGCCGTCCGTCGGGGAGAGCAGGGCGAGGGTGGCGAGGCCGGGGTCGGTGCTCACCCCGGCCTGGGCCGGGGGCCGTTCGACCGCCCGCAGCAGCAGTCCGCCGGTCTGGAGGACCTTGCTGGTGCCGGTGAGGGCGGTGGCGGCGAGCGCGGGCGCGGCCGTGTCGGCGTCGGAGAGCACGGTCGTGGAGGCGTCGAAGCCGGCGCCGGCCGAGCCACCGGCGGCCAACGCGGCGGCCTGGTCGAGGAGTTCCTCGATGTGCTGGCCCAGGCGCCGGTTGTAGAGGCGCAGGACCAGCCGCAGCCGGGGGTTGAGGCGGCGGGCGGTGAGGGCGGCGCGGATGTTGGTCTCGTCGTCGTCGTACACGAGCGCGAGCGCGTCCGCGCGCTCCACGCCGGCCTCGGCGAGCGCGGTCTCGCTGGGCTCGGGGGCCTCCATCACCCGTACACCGCCCGGGGGTTCGGCGGTGACGCCCGCGCTCCCGGCTGTGCCCCCGTTGCCGGTCCGGCCCACGGCCGCCGTCACCATCCGGTCGAGCAGCGCCGACGCGGCCCGGGCGCGGCCCACCACCGGGGGCCGTACGGACCGTTCGGAGGCGGGTACGACGAGGGTGACCTGCTCGCCGTAGACATGCCGGAGTTCGGCGGCCAGCCGGTGGGCGAGACCGTCGTCGCCGCACACCACCATGTGCGCGACCATGTCTCCACCCGGTGCACCCTGATTCGGAACGCTCCCCACGAGGGAAAAGAGTGCCCCAAAGAGACGTCTGGTTCCAGAAAGGACTGAACGACCCCGCACCGGCCGCCGTACCGCCTGACAGGGAGTCCCGCATACCCGGAGGTACCTCGCCCGTGGCCATCACCAAAGCAGCCCCGCCGGCTGCCGACGAGCGCGAAGCCCCGCCGCCGGACGGCCCCGCGGAGGGGCACCCGAAGAAGGACCAGCGGCTGAACTCCCCGCTCGTCCTCACCCTGTTGATGCTCCTGGTCGTGCTGCTGCAGAACCCCATCCGGCAGGCGCTCGGCGCGCCGGTGATGCAGAGCTGGATGACGGTGTTCGTCGCCGTGCTCGTACAGGCGCTGCCGTTCCTGGTGCTCGGCGTGCTGCTCTCCGCGGCGATCGCGGTGTTCGTGCCGCCGTCGTTCTTCGCCCGCGCGCTGCCGAAGAACCCCGCCCTCGCGGTGCCGGTCGCGGGCGCGGCGGGCGTCGTGCTGCCGGGCTGCGAGTGCGCGTCGGTGCCGGTGGCGGGCGCGCTGGTGCGCCGGGGCGTCACCCCGGCCGCCGCCCTCGCCTTCCTGCTCTCCGCCCCGGCGATCAACCCGATCGTGCTGACCGCGACCGCCGTCGCCTTCCCGCGCAACCCCGAGATGGTGGTGGGACGGCTGGTCGCGAGCCTGCTGGTGGCGTGCGCGATGGGCTGGCTGTGGCTGCGCCTCGGCCGCACCGACCTGATCAAGGCCCCGGCCCGGGAGTCCTACGAGGGCCAGGGCAAGGGCGCGGCCTTCTGGGGCTCGGTGCGGCACGACGTGATGCACGCGGGCGGCTTCCTGGTCGTCGGCGCGATGGCCGCGGCCACCCTGAAGGCCGTGGTCCCGCAGACCTGGCTGCGTACGGCGGCGGAGAACCCGGTGATCGCGGTCCTCGCCCTCGCCGCGCTCGCCGTGGTGCTGTCGATCTGCTCGGAGGCGGACGCGTTCGTGGCGGCCTCGCTGACCCAGTTCTCGATGACCGCCAAGCTGACCTTCCTGGTCGTCGGCCCGATGATCGACCTCAAGCTGTTCGCGATGCAGACCGGCACCTTCGGCCGCGCCTTCGCGCTGCGGTTCGCCCCGGCCACGCTCGCCCTCGCGATCGTGGGTTCGGTCCTGACCGGGTGGGTGATCCTGTGAACCGGCAGGCGCAGTCGGCGGTCCTGTTCCTCCTCGGCGCGGCCCTGCTGCACGCGGGCACGACCGACCTCTATCTCCGTTACGTCAAGGCGGGCCTGCAACCGCTGGTCGTGGCGGCCGGTGCGGTCCTGATGGTGACGGCGCTGGCGACGGCCTGGTACGAGTGGCGTTCCAGGAGGGACACGCACGAGCACTCCCACCCCGAACCCCGGGTCTCCTGGCTCCTGGTCCTCCCCCTCTTCGCCCTGATCCTCGTCGCCCCGCCCGCCCTCGGCTCCTACAGCGCCATGCGCACGGGTACGGCCCTGCAGCAGTCGTACGGCTATCAGAAGCTGCCCGCGAGCGGCCCCCTGCGTCTGAACCTGGTGGACTACGCGACCCGTGCCGTCTACGAGCACGGGCAGGGACTCGCCGGACGGCAGATCGTCGTCACCGGCTTCGTCGCGCTGGACCACTCCGGCGCGCCCTACCTGGTGCGGATGGCCCTCAACTGCTGTGCGGCGGACGCCCAGCCGGTGAAGGTCGGCCTGGCCGGGAAGCTCCCGCCGGTCCTGCGGCCGGACGGCTGGCTCGAGGTCACCGGCACGTTCACCACGAAGCGGGCCAAGGACCCCGTCAACGGCGGCCCGATCCCCTTCCTCCAGGTCACCTCGGCGAAGCCGGTCAAGACTCCGGCCGACCCGTACGACGAGACCTGGAACACCTGACCGGGCCTCACCCCAGGGCCGCGAACGCCTCGTCCAGGAGGGTGATCAGGTTCAGGCGGCCGTCCGAGGCGGTCCAGTGGTCGAGGGCGACGTTGAGGCAGTTCAGGGCGGCGCCCGCGCGGGCGGACTGGGCGAGGGTCGGGGGGCCCTCGGTGCCCGCGCGGTCGGCGAGGGCCCGGGCCAGGGCGGGCCGCCAGCTGTGCTGTTTCTCCAGGTGCCGGGCGCACAGCGACGGGGTGTCGTAGACGAGCCGGGTGGTGGCCAGGGCGCCCGCCGGGTCCTCGCGGTAGCGGCCGATGACCGAGTCGAGGGCGTGCCGCAGCGCCGGCCAGTCCGCCTCGTCCGCGGGACGGGCGCGCAGGGCGTCGGCGACCTTGCGGTCCTGGCCCTCGAAGGCGCCGAGCACGGCGTCCTCCTTGGTGCCGAAGTAGCGCAGGAAGGTGCTGCGGGAGACCCCGGCGGCCGCGGCGAGGTCGTCGAGCGTCACCTTGTCGAAGCCCTCGCGGCGGAACAGCTCGAAGGCCACGGCGGCCAGTTCCGCGCGTACGGCGGCCCGGGCGATGTCTCTGGTGGTCGTACGTCCTGCTGCGGTCACCCGCCGATCGTAACGCCCGTACCGGACCGCACTTGCAGGAGTGGATCTCAGTGGCTAGCGTGACACTCAGTTCCACATCCAGCACTCGCCTCCAGGAGGCCGCACCCTTATGGCCCAGACCGTCGGCATCATCGGCAGCGGCATGATCGGCGGCGCGGTGGCCCGGCTCGCCGTCGCCGCCGGACTGGACGTGGTGGTGAGCAACTCCCGCGGCCCGGAGAGCCTCACCGGGCTCGTCGGTGAACTCGGCGAGCGGGCGCGCGCGGGCACGGTCGGGCAGGCGGCCGAGGCGGACTTGGTCCTCGCCGCCGTACGCTCCGCTGGGCGGGCCGGGCGCCTTCGAATGTGCCCCGTCGTGCCGTCCGGCGAGTGCGGGTTCGTCGTGGCCGGTCGCGCCCACGCGGCGGAGCCGCATATCGATACAGCCCCGCGCCCTGGGTGGGTGCAGGAGCCCCTGGTCGAGACCGGCCGGCAACCACCGACGGGGGACTGCGGCCCCGGCGGAGCCGCTCGCAGCGTGCTGCTCGACGCCCTCGGCTACGACGGTGTCGGCGACGGGTTCCTCGCCGACAGCGGGGGCCCAAGCGGACTTGGTCAAGTCGACTGCGGTTCGGCAGCGCCGCTAAGGGGCGCGGGGAACTGCGCGACCAGCCACGACGGCGCCGCGGACCAACGACGGCACGACGCGGCACTTCCAGCGGAGCGCTCGGCGCCCGGCAACCCCGCCTTCGTGCAGCCGTACATGGGGGAGCGGCCTCAGGGGCTGAGTGCGGAGGACGGGCAGCGGTGGTTCTTCCCGTCGCGGGGAGTCCCGGTGCCGGCCGCCCGTGTCGAAGAACTGATCCAGTCGCAGTCGCAGTCGTAGGAGACCTCTCGTATGCCCATGATCGACATCACCACCCCCGACGGCACGGTCGACGCCTACCTGGCGCACCCCGACGATGGCGCTCCGCACCCCGCCGTCCTGCTCTACATGGACGCCTTCGGGCTGCGCCCGCACCTGAAGTCGATGGCGGACCGGCTGGCGGCCGAGGGCTACACCGTCCTCGTGCCCAACGTCTTCTACCGGTTCGGGCCCGCGCCCGTCGTGGAGCTGCCCGACTTCATCAACCCCGCCGAGCGGCCGGAGATCATCCAGAGCATCGGCCCGGCCGCGCGCACCCTCACGCCCGAGGGCGCGATGCGGGACGCGGCCGTGTACCTGGAGTGGCTGGAGGACTCGGCGCTGACCACGGACGGGCCCGTGGGTGTCACCGGCTACTGCATGGGTGCGGGCCTGGCTCTGCGCACCGCCGGCACCCACCCCGGCCGGGTCGCCGCGGCGGCCGGCTTCCACGGCGCCCACCTCGCCACGGACGCCCCCGACAGCCCCCACCTGCTCGCCGGACACATCACCGCGGAGCTGTACTTCGGCCACGCCGACAACGACTCCACCAACCCCGCCGAGCAGATCGACCGGCTGGAGAAGTCCCTCACCGAGGCGGGCGTCGCGCACCGCAGCGAGGTCTACGAGGGCGCCCACCACGGCTTCACCCAGGCCGACACGGCGATGTACGGCGCGGAGGCGACGGACCGTCACTGGGCCGCGCTGCTGGAGCTGTTCGCCCGGAGGCTCTCCCGCTGATCGTTCCGTCCGAATGCTTGATTCCCGTTCTCCGAGAATGTAATTTTCACATCGCGAGAGCGGGAATCTGCATTCCGTACGGCGCGCGCAGCGAAGGGAACCGTGATGGAGCGGGACGACCTCATCCTGATCAGCGTGGACGACCACATCATCGAGCCGCCGGACATCTTCGTGAACCACCTGCCGAAGCGGTATCTGGACGACGCGCCCAAGCTCGTCCACCGCGAGGACGGCAGTGACGCGTGGCAGTTCCGGGACAGCACCGTGGGCAACGCCGCGCTCAACGCGGTCGCCGGGCGGCCCAAGGAGGAGTACGGCCTCGACCCGCAGGGCATGGACGAGATCCGGCCCGGCTGCTACGACGTCCACGAGCGCATCAAGGACATGAACGCCGGCGGGGTCCTCGCGCAGATGAACTTCCCGTCCTTCCCCGGCTTCTCGGCACGGCTGTTCGCCACCGAGGACTCCGACTTCTCGCTCGCGCTGGTGCGGGCGTACAACGACTGGCACATCGACGAGTGGTGCGGGGCGTATCCGGGGCGCTTCATCCCGATGGCGCTGCCGGCGATCTGGAGCGCCGAGCTGACCGCGGCGGAGATACGGCGGGTCGCGGCCAAGGGCTGTCACTCCATGACGTTCCCGGAGAACCCGGCCGCGCTCGGCTATCCGAGCTTCCACGACCCGTACTGGAACCCGGTGTGGCAGGCGGCCTGCGACACGCAGACGGTCCTCTCGGTACACATCGGCTCCTCGGGGCGGCTCGCGATCCCGGCCGTGGACTCGCCGCCGGACGTGATGATCACGCTCCAGCCGATCAACCTCGTGCAGGCGGCGGCGGATCTGCTGTGGTCGCGGACGCTGAAGGAGTTCCCGGATCTGAAGATCGCCCTGTCGGAGGGCGGTACCGGGTGGATCCCCTACTTCCTGGAGCGCGTCGACCGCACCTTCGAGATGCACGCGACGTGGACGCTCCAGGACTTCGGCGGGAAGCTGCCGTCCGAGGTGTTCCGGGAGCACTTCCTGACGTGCTTCATCACCGACCGGCTCGGGGTTCGGCTGCGGCATGACATCGGGATCGACAACATCTGCTGGGAGGGCGACTATCCGCACAGCGACTCGCTGTGGCCGGACGCGCCGGAGCAGTTGCATGGGGTGCTGACCGAGTGTGGGGTGCCGGATGTCGACGTCGTGAAGATGACCCACGAGAACGCGATGCGGTGGTACTCGTTCGATCCGTTCGCCCATGTGCCTCGGGAGGAGGCGACGGTGGGGGCGCTGCGGCGCGCTGCCGCGGGGCACGACGTGAGTGTGCGGAACCGGAGTCGGCAGTTGAAGGAACCGGTGGACAAGTTGGAGGCGTTTCGCGCTCGCGCGCGGGCGGCGGTGGCGGCGGCGTCGTCGGGAGCCTAAGGGGGAGGGGCCGGGTGTTGTGTGGCGGGTGCCGCGCCGTTGTGGCTGGTCGCGCAGTTCCCCGCGCCCCTAGGTGGGTTGCAGTACTTGCTGTTATAAGGCGCCGCCCCTAGCCTGCGATCTGACGGTCCATCAGATATCGGCTAGGGGGCATGCCATGAGCGGCGCCACCGAACTGCCCAGAGTCATCAGCGTGGACGACCACGTGATCGAGCCCGCGCATCTTTTCGAGACGTGGCTTCCCGCCAAGTACCGGGACCGGGGGCCCAAGCCGTTGACCGCCGGGATCGGGGAGCTCGCGTACGTCGGGGGGAAGTACCGGTTCACCACGGATCCGGAGGGGCAGCTCACCGACTGGTGGGAGTACGAGGGGGAGCTCTTCCCGTACAAGCGGATCATCGCGGCCGTCGGGTTCTCGCGGGACGAGATGACGCTCGACGGGATCACCCGGGAGCAGATGCGCCAGGGGTGCTGGGATCCCAAGGCCCGGCTCCAGGACATGGAGATGAACCACGTCGAGGCCTCCCTGTGCTTCCCGACCTTCCCCCGCTTCTGCGGGCAGACCTTCGCCGAGGCCAAGGACAAGGAGGTCGGCCTCGCCTGTGTGCGCGCCTACAACGACTGGATGGTCGAGGAGTGGTGCGGGGACAGCGGCGGCCGGCTGATCCCGCTGTGCCTGATCCCGCTGTGGGACGTCGAGCTGGCCGTCCAGGAGATCCGGCGCAACGCCGAACGGGGCGTACGGGCCGTCACCTTCAGCGAGATCCCCACCTATCTGGGGCTGCCGTCCATCCACTCCGGCTACTGGGACCCGTTCTTCGCGGCCTGCCAGGAGACCGGGACCGTGGTCAACATGCACATCGGCAGCAGCTCCCAGATGCCGGCCGCCTCCCCCGACGCCCCGCCCGCCGTCCAGGCCTCGCTCTCCTTCAACAACGCCATGGCCTCGATGATGGACTTCCTGTTCAGCGGGGTGCTGGTGAAGTTCCCGCGGCTGAAACTGGCGTACAGCGAAGGGCAGATGGGCTGGATCCCGTACGCCCTGGAACGCGCCGACGACGTCTGGGAGGAGCACCGGGCCTGGGGCGGGGTCAAGGACCTGATCCCGGAGCCGCCGTCGACGTACTACTACCGCCAGATCTTCTGCTGCTTCTTCCGGGACCGGCACGGCATCGAGGCGATCGAGACGGTCGGTGTGGACAACGCGACCTTCGAGACCGACTACCCGCACGTCGACTCCACCTGGCCGCACACCAAGCAGGTCGCCGAGGAGCACGTGGCCGGGCTGCCGGACGACGTGGTCTACAAGCTGATGCGGGGCAACGCGATCCGGATGCTCGACCTCGACTTCGACAAGCAGGGCCCGGGGCAGTGAAACGCCCGACCGCTGGCGACGGGGGATGCACCAGCGGTCGGGCTATGGCCAACACTAACAAGGCCGCAGGAACAGCGGGAGCGGACTGCTCGGCTGTTACCCGCAGTTGTGATCGGGATCACGTCATGCGGTTCAGTAAGGCGGCCCCGCGCACCGCGGGTCACGGATCGCACGGAGGGTCGTAGGAGAGTCTCGGCAGGTACTCCCGCCATTTCTGCTCCGTCAGGACGTTTCCGGTGCTCGCGCAGATGCGGCGGATCGCGTCGGACACGTCCAGGTTCCAGAGCCGGATGGTGTCCGCGCCGCTGGAGACGCCGAGCATGCGGCTGCCCGGGCTGAAGGAGAGGAAGTCGCCGGTCCTGGCGTTGGGGCTCATCGACTGTCCGACGGGTTCGGCGTGCGCCGGGTCGGCCACGTCCCAGAGCCGGACCGTGGTGTCGTTGCCGCCGCTGGCCAGGGTGGTGCCGTCGGGGCTGTAGGTCAGCGACACGACCGCCTCGGTGTGCCCGGTCAGCGGCGAGCCGAGGGGCTCCGCGCGCGCGGGGTCGGCCACGTCCCACAGCCGTACGGTGTCGTCGTCGCCCCCACTGGCCAGGGTGGTGCCGTCCGGGCTGAAGACGACCACGTTGACGGGCCCGGTGTGCCCGGTCAGCGGTCTGCCGAGCGGGGTCGGGCGGGCCGGGTCGGTCACCTTCCACAGCCGGATCGTGCCGTCCGCGCTGCCGCTGGCCAGGGTGTGCCCGTCGGGGCTGAAGGCCAGGCCGTCGATGTACCCCTTGTGACCGGCGACCGGGCCGTGGGAGACCGGGCGGGCCGGGTCGGTGACGTCCCAGAGCTGGAGACGGTGGTCGTCGTAGGCGGTGGCCAGGGTGCGGCCGTCCGGGCTGAACGCCAGCGCGTCCGGACCCATGAAGCGGGAGCGCAGGTCGAGCGCCGGGCCGTAGGGGGCGGGGCGGGCCGGCTCGGTGACGTTCCACAGGTGGACCTGGCCGCTGGTGAGCACCGCGAGGGTGCGGCCGTCGGGGGAGAACAGGACCTGGGTGCCGGGGTCGCCGGCCACGGGCGTGAACGGCTTGCCCAGGGCGACCGGCCGGGCCGGGTCCGCCACGTTCCACAGCCGGATCCGCCCGTCCCGCCCGGCGGTCGCGAGCACCTTGCCGTCCCGCCGGAACGCCCCGCTCGCCCCCACCATGTCCGCCGTCGGGACCGACCACAGGCGCACTGTGCTGTCGCCGCTGCCGGTGGCGAGGGTGCGGCCGTCGGGGCTGAAGCCCAGCGCGTACATCTCGCCGCTGCTGCCCGCGAGCGGCTCGCCGACCTGGGAGGGGTGGCGCGGGTCGGCGACGTTCCACAGGCTCGCCGTGCTGTCCGCGCTCGCGGCGGCCAGCGTGTGCCCCTGCGGACTGAAGGCCACCGACCAGATGGGCCCGGTGTGCCCGGTCAGCGGCGACCCGAGGGGCTCGGCGTGCGCCGGATCGGTCACGTCCCACAGCCGTACGGTGTCGTCGGCGCCGCCGCTGGCCAGCGTGGTGCCGTCCGGGCTGAAGGCGACCGAGTGCACCAGGGCGGTGTGGCCGGTCAGCGGAGTCCCGTACTGCCTGGGCCGGCGCGGGTCGGTGACGTTCCACAGCCGGATCGTGGTGTCGTCGCCGCCCGCCGCGAGGGTCTGCCCGTCCGGGCTCCACGCCACGGACCGCACCGCCGCGTCGGACCCGGTCAGCACGCCGAGTCGCTCGGGCCGCGCCCGGTCGCGCAGGTCCCACAGCCGTACGGTGTGGTCCTCGCCGGCGGAGGCCAGCGTGCGCCCGTCCGGGCTGTAGGCGATGAAGTAGATCGTGCCGCGGTGGCCGGACAGGGGAGCGCCGAGGGAGACCGGACGGTCCGGGTCGGTGAGGTCCCAGCGGCGGATCAGCCCGTCGTCCCCGGCGCTCGCGAGGGTCTTCCCGTCGGGGCTGAAGACCGCGCTGCTCACCCAGCTCGTGCCCCCGGCCAGCGGCCTGCCCAGCGGCTTCGGGTGGGCGCGGTCGCGCACGTCCCACAGGCGGACGGTCCGGTCGTAGCTCGCGGTGGCCAGCAGCCTGCCGTCCGGGCTGAACGTGGTCAGGTAGACGGCGCCGGTGTGGCCGGTCAGAGGGGTCGCCAGCGGGGCGTTGACGATGGAGACCAGCCGGCTGTTGGTGCCCTGGTCGTCCGGCCTGAGACCGTGGGCGACCAGGTCGATCTGCGCGGACAGCGACGGGTCGGTGGACTGCACCCGGTCGGCCTCCGCGACGACCTGCTCGAACACCGCGTCGTTGCGCTGCTGCCAGGCCACCACCGCCGAACCGACGGCCACCATCGCCAGCACCACCAGCGCGGACACCGCCGAGCGGCCGATCCACACGGTCCGCCTGCGTAGCCGTACCGAAGCCGCCAGGAACTCCGCCGCGCTGCGGGTCAGATACGTGTCCCCGGCCGACCCCGCCCAGCTGCGCGCCTGCTCCAGGCGCGAACCCCGGTACAGCAGCGAGGAGTCGCGGTTCGCGCCCTCCCAGGAGCGGCCGTCCTCCTCCAGGCGCTGGCGCAGCAGATGCTCGCCGCGGTCCTCGTCGATCCACTCGCGCAGCCGGGGCCACGCGGTCAGCAGCGCCTCGTGGGTGATCTCCACGGTCTCCGCGTCGAGGGTCACCAGCCGGGCGCGCACCAGCGCCTCCAGCGACTCCTCCGTCTTGCCCGGGTCCCGCGACTCCGCCGCGAGCCGGCGACGGGTGCCCCGGCGGCGGGTGGCCTGGGTGTCCTCGCCGAGGCGCACCAGTCTGAGCAGCAGCAGCCGGGCCGCCTCGCGCGCCGCCGGGTCCAGACCGGACCAGGCCCGCTCGGCGGTCGCCGCGACCGCGCCCTGGATGCCGCCGGCCGCGCGGTACCCGGCCAGCGTCAGCCGTACGCCCTTCCGCCGCTGCCAGGTCGCGAGCAGCGCGTGCGACAGCAGCGGCAGTACGCCCGCGTCATGCGCCCCGCGCGGCCCGTCCGCGCCGACCTCGCGGACGATCAGCTCGGCGAGCCCGGGTTCGAGCTCCAGTCCTACGGCCCGGGCGGGCGCGGTGACGGCCTCGCGCAGTTCCGCCGTGGTGAGCGGGCCGAGCACCATGTGCCGGTGCTGGAGCGCGTCCGCGAGTTCGGGGTGGAGCAGGCACTGGTCGTAGAAGTCGGCGCGGACGCCGAGGACGACCAGGACGGGGGGCTTGCCGCCCGGCTCGGCGGGGGTGGCGGCGGCGTGCAGGAGGCGGACGAAGGTGTGCCGGTCGTCCTCCGGGGCGAGGGTGAAGGTCTCCTCGAACTGGTCGACGATGACGACGGCGCCGGGGGCGTTCTGCCGGGCCGCCCAGTCGGTGAGGGCGTGGCGGGCGGCGGTGGTGAAGTCCTGCGGGGCGTCGGCTGCGGGCTTGTGGGGCGCTGAGATGTCGGGCGTCGGTTTGTCGGCTCCCGGCCCGTCGGTCCCCGGATCCTCCGTCAGGACCCGTTCGAGTTCGGGTACGGCGGCGCGCAGTTCCTTGAGCGGGTCGGTGCCCGGGACCAGTTGCAGGACGGGCCGGCCCTCGGTGTGCAGCGCGGGTACCAGGCCGGCGTTGAGGAGCGAGGACTTGCCCGCGCCGGAGGCGCCGACGAGCATCACCAGGCCGCCGGTGCCGGTCCGGGCCGTGGCGCCGAGCAGGCCGAGCAGCGCCTCGGTGCTGCGGTCGCGGCCGAAGAACCAGCGGGCGTCCTCCTGCCGGTAGGAGGCGAGGCCCCGGTACGGGCAGACGGCGGTGACCGGCGCGGGCCCGGCCGGGGCCGACTGCTCCTCCTCCGGGGCGAGCGCGTTCGGGGCGAGCGCCTGCTCCCACAGCTTCTGCCACTGGGCGAGGTCGTAGAGGCCGGCGGAGACGGGCACCGGCCGCAGCCGCCGGGCCTCGGGGATCAGGATGTGCAGCACCGCGGCGAGCACGGTGAACTGGGCCGGTACGTTCCTGGCCCGCCGCCAGTCGCTGATGCGCTGGGCGGAGACCCGGACGGGGCGCCCCCGCTCGTCGATCCGCTGCAACCGGCCGACGCTCTCGGAGACCCGCTTGAGGGGTGGGTTTCCGGCCTCGCGGTACAGCAGCGCGAGGCGCTCCGCGAATGCCGTGCGTGGCCCTGAGTCGGAACTCAAGGTCTCCACCCCTTACTTGTCCTGTGGCTGAATCCGGACCGGAAAAGTCACTTTATACGGCTGACCTGCGGCGACTTCCTCGATCCGGGACCGGAACCTCCTCCTCCGAGGGTGCCGCTGGCAGGATCGGCCCGCAGCTTCGGCCCGCGACCGCACATCGTCCGGTACCGGTCCCCACGTGGGGAGGGACCGGTACCGGACGAGGGGTCGGCCGCTCCGGGGCCGGCCGGCTCAGGGGCAGGCGATGTCGAAGCCGTAGCGCAGGGGCTCGTCCGCGGCGCCGAGACCGAGCCGGTACACATAGACCCCGTCCACCCGCACCCCGGGCGGAGCGGACTCCGCCTCGCAGGGATACGTCACCTGGAGCACCCGCGGCCGGTCCGCGACCTTCACCCGCATCCCGTCGGCAGGTCCGCCGTCGAGCACGGCGGACTCCCATCCCGCAGCGTCGTCGTTCGTCACGCGGACACTTTAAGGGTTGCGCAAGTTTCCCCGTCGTGGTGTCCACGGGACGGGCGCGTACGGGCTGCGTTCGGACGCCTACACTGGGCGGGCGTTATGTGTGCGGGCTGTGACGACGAGGGCGGGACGGAGAGCGCTGTGGCGGAGGACGTCGGGTTCGGGGACCCGTCCGGCCAGGTGCTGGCCGAAGCGGCCGCCACGTTCGGACTGCTCGCCTCCTCGGCCCGGCTGCACATCATGTGGGCGCTGGCGCAGGGGGAGAGCGACGTCACCCACCTCGCGGACCGGGTGGGCGGGGCGCTGCCCGCGGTCAGCCAGCACCTCGCGAAGCTCAAGCTCGCGGGGCTGGTCCGGTCCCGCCGCGAGGGGCGCCGCCAGGTGTACTACGTCGACGACCCCGACATCGTCACGGTGGTCCGCGTCATGGTCGGCCAACTGACGGCCCGCACCCTCCCGGCACCGGCGCCCCCGGTCCGCGAACTCCGCAGAGCCGGTGGCTGACGGGGGTGTGACGCCGGGGGCGGATTCGGGAGCGCAGGGCGGTGTCGCTTCCGTGGGCGCGTCCCTTCCGCCGACTGTGCCTGATCCGCCGGGTGCTCCCCCTCTTCTCGCGGTGCTCCGGAAGCTCGACACCGGCCCCCGGGGGCTCACCGAGGCGGAGGCGCAGGCGCGGCTGGGGCGGTTTGGGGAGAACGTCGTGCCGGCGCGGCGGGGGGTTTCCTGGGCGTGGCTGTTCGCGCGGAGCCTGAAGGATCCGTTCACCGCGGTGCTGCTGTGTCTCGGGCTCGTCTCCGCGGCCGTGTTCGCGTGGGGCACCGCCTCGGTGATCCTCTTCCTCGTGGTCGTGAGCTGCGCGCTGCGGGCCTCCGGCGAGTACCGGGCCGACCGCTCCACGGCCGCGCTGCGCGACCTGGTCGCCGCCACCGCGACCGTACTGCGCCGCGAGACTCCCGACGCCCCGCCCGTCGCCCGCGAACTCCCGGTGTCCGACCTGGTCCCGGGCGACGTCGTCCACCTCGCCCCCGGCGACCTCGTCCCGGCCGACGTCCACCTCCTGCGCACGACCGGCCTGACGGTGAGCGAGGCGACCCTGACGGGGGAGTCGGCACCGGTCCCGAAGCATGCGCAGCCCCTCTCCGGGACGGGGACCGGGGCCAGGGCCGACGAAGTGCCCCCGCTCCTCGGCCCCGAGGCCCACCGACCCGCCTACTTCGCCGCTTCCGAGGTGTCCGAGTCGGCCTACTTCGCCGCTCCTGAGGTGTCCGAGTCGGCCTACTTCGCCGCTCCTGAGGTGTCCGAGCCGGTCTACTTCGCCGCTCCTGAGGTGTGCGAGTCGGCCTACTTCGCCGCTCCTGAGGTGTCCGAGTCGGCCCACTCCGCCGCCCCTGAGGTGTCCGAGTCGGCCCACTCCGCCGCTCCCGAGGTACCCCTGCCGGCCCGCCCCACCGCCCCCGAGGTACCTCAGCCGCCCCACCTCGCCGCCCCCCACCTCTGCTTCCAGACCACCGCCGTGGCCACCGGCAGTGCCACCGCCGTGGTCACCGCCACCGGCGCCCGCACCCGCTTCGCCCGCGCCCACACCGGTCCCGCCCGCCCCGACCGCAGCTCCTTCGACCGTTCCGTGCACGGGGTCTCCTGGATTCTCGTGCGGTTCATGCTCCTCACCCCGCCGCTCGTCCTCATGGCGGGCGCGGCCCTGCGCGGCCGGGGCCTGGAGACGCTGCCGTTCGCCGTCGCGGTGGCCGTCGGGCTGACCCCCGAGATGCTGCCGGTGCTGGTCACCACCTGTCTGGCCCGCGGCGCGACCCTGCTCGCCCGCGGCCACGGCGTGATCGTCAAACGCCTCCCCGCCCTGCACGACCTCGGCGCCATGGACGTCCTGTGCGTCGACAAGACCGGCACCCTCACCCAGGACCACCCCGTCGTCGACCGCGCGCTCGACGCTGCCGGAGACGACGACCCCCACGTCCTGCGCCTGGCCGCGGCCGCCGCCTGGTGGTCGCTCCAGCTGGCCGACCTGCCCGCCCCCGACGCCCTCGACGAGGCCCTGCTCGCCGCGGCCGACGAGAACGCGCCGACGTCGTACGACGGGATCGGCGCCGTCCCCTTCGACCCGGCCCGCCGGCTGGCCACGGTCGTCGTGCGCACCCCCGGCCGGCCGGGCACGCACACGCTGATCACCAAGGGCGCGGTGGAGGCCGTACTCGAACGCTGCGAGCTGACCGACGAGGAGCGCGCGCGGCTGCTCCGGCTCGCCGTACCCCTCGACCGCGCCGAACAGGTGCGAGCGCAGCCACGGGACGTGGGCGAAGAGGCGCTG